>NZ_SCOH01000053.1 GCF_005503445.1 Chitinivorax sp. B
AGCATCGGTACCTCCGTTCGCTATGCGTATGATGCTGAGGGTAATCGCGTCAGCCAGACGGTGAATGGTTCTGCCAAGACCAGCTGGTTGGTCGATGCGAATCGTGATTATGCGCAGGTGCTTGAAAGTACTGATCCTGCAGGTATCGTGACCCAATATGTTTTTGGTCATGCATTAATCGCCCAGAAGGTTGGCAGCGTTCTCAGCTACTACCATCAGGACTCACTGGGTAGCATACGCTTGTTAACTGACGGTACTGGCAATGTGACCGACTCTTATGGGTATGACGGTTGGGGGGGGGTACTCTATCGCACTGGCGTTAGCCAGAATGCTTACCAATTTGTTGGAGAGCAATTTGATTCCGATTTGGGATGGTACAACTTGCGGGCTCGCTTTATGTCCCCAAGCAATGGTCGATTCGTTACAGTAGACCCATTTGTAGGGTATCAGCATAAGCCAATCTCACTAAACGACTATATCTATGCAAATTCTGATGGGGTAAATACAGTAGATCCAAGCGGATTGATGGGGATAGCTGATGTTGGTGTGAGCATGAACATTCAGTCCACGTTGATGAATGTTGGCATGCGGATCAATTGGCTGCTCAATGCTTATGACAAAGTTAGTGCTGTGGTGGGCTTCTTTGAACTATTAAATACCGCAAGGCAGGTATTGGGTGATGCCACTAGCTTCGGTTCAGCAGATGCCTCAAGATCATCCCCGCTGTCTGGTATAAATTTTAGGGAGGCTGCGGAAAGTGCAGCAATACATATACCTCAAGCAATTGGCACAGGTATCGGTGATTGGTCAATGGGGTATGCAAAATCAAGGGAAAAGGGGCAAAAGTTAACTGGAGCATTGATATACATGCCTTTGGTCGCCCCTGGCGCGTTACCTCCTAAGGGTATTCCGACGCCAGCCAGAGTTACCTTTGGGCGTGAAAAGATTCCTGTAAAGCTTGTTTTCGGTGGTCCAAGCGGCGCAGCGGGGCAGCTAACTGGGATTGGCATGGAAATGGGATCCCTAAGACAATTGGTTCGAATGGACTATCATCCTTTCAATGCTGGACATGGTGGGGCATCAGGTGTCAAGACAAATGAAATTTCGGTGATCCGGGACAATAATTTCCATTATCATGTAATGAAGTGGAATAAGTAACATTTAGTTATTAGGGGGCGCTCAGGGCGGGATCGAACTTGCCAATGGCATCCATAAACTATGGCTTTTGCATGCCTAGCATGTGAGTTTTTGTGTAGGGCAAGCACACTTTCACCAGTGAAAATACGCCTTTGGCATAAATCGGCTGGGGGTTTTGGGTGCTTTCCCCAACTCGGCGATTCATCGCGAGCCTAACTTATATGCCAAATGAAAGTTTGATCCCGCCTTGGGGGCGCTCGTCATGTTGTAGGACGAGTGACCCTTTAACTTTGAAGGCTAAATTGTGATTAAGCCTGAATCGGGTGCAGAGATTGTTTGGATGCTACTCTCGTTGCTAACCTGTTCTATTGAGGATCAGTTGGTATATCTTGGTGGATTGCCTGATGAAGATTACTCTGGAGATAAGTTTGTTTCTACAAATGGATCTGCACTTTTAGTGACTACTCTGCAAACCTATGTGGATAGCTGGCTGGATGAATTTGGTTTTGATAATCCTGCTGCAAATGCATTGATTGAGCTGGTATGGAATATGCCAGTATCTAGTTCAAAAGCAGTATTTGTTTCTGATGCAAGATGGTTACAATTACGCTTTCTCGCTGGAAAAGTACTTCAAGAACAAGTATTAGATGCTTGGATAATTGATGAGCCAATCAATTTTGGTGATTACATTGAGATAGTAGACACTTAACTACGCCTAAATTGAGCTCTGTTGCATAGACGGTTGGCCTCTGAACAGCAAGAAGAATTGCACCAGCAACAGCTTCAATTGGAACCGAGAAGCAGGCCTTCTCCGAAGGGCTACTAGATGTGCCCTCTCTGGGGGCATAAGGCAGAGCCACGTTTTACGAACGTGGTTGATTTACTTAGAGTACGCTTCTGGTATAAATCAGCTGTGGATTTTAGGCGCTTTCCCCAGCTTGGCGATTTGTCTCAAGCCTAACTCCTATGCCAAAAGCAAGTTCGATCCTGCACTTCTGTCAGGTGCCGGAAGTTACGAAACAAAAGTTCGATCTTGCTCTGGAGCCTTTGGCAAAATGCGGAGTTTTGTTTCCATCTTCCTTGTTGTTATTGTGGTATTGCCTGCTTCTCGTTACCAAGCCCTGAAAGCTGTTTAGGGGCATAGACAAACTGCCAGTTGTCGAATCGTGTGGCCTTGGCAAAGGTTTGCCAGCGAAGTGGGAAGTTTTCTTGTTTGATGGGCATTTTGTTGCTGATGCTGGCGATGCCTTGAATGCCACCTTCCGCCGCTATGATCAGTTTCCAATTAGCCTTGCCGGTGAGCGGGTCTGGGTAAAGTTGTCGAAGGTGCCGACGGGTCACGACGAAGCGTGTGTCATCCAGTAGTGCTTCCAGGCTAGGCGGGAAGCGTTTTTGGGTACCAGGGGAGGTTTCGTAGTACAGTTGGATAGCGCGCGCGTATTGAGTGCCCACCCAGAGTAGTTGTTTTTCTTGAAAGCGCTGTTTCTGCTGACCATAGACATCCAGCGTTTTACCCAACCCTAACGTGATCAATACCAACATAAATAGTAGTGAAATGTAGGCTAGACCGTGTTGGTTTTTATGGGGGGGGCAGCTAGGGTGCAGTGGTGGGCAAGTACCGCTCAGAATGTGGGTGGGTTTACCAGTCTGCATATGGTTTGCCATCATGGCTTTCACCTTTGGCCCCGCTTTTGACATCCACTACACCGGCGTTTTCTCCTTCGGTATTCTGAATGACTTGCCAGCTGTCCGTTCGTTCGGTGATGGGATCAGTGGGGATGCGGCGTAGGTAGCGCTGATCAACTAATTCCTGCAGGGTGGTGGGGTAACGATTTCGATCATGGTAATACTGGTCGATGGCAGTGCGCATCGACTCCAGATTTTGTCGCAGAGTTGCGTCCTTGGCTCGGTCTACGCTGTTGAAATAGCGTGGCGTGACAATGGTGACCAGCGTAGCGATGATGGCCAGCACAACCAGTAACTCAATCAAAGTGAATCCGCTACGGTTACGCATCACCATGCCTTGTAGGGGCGACCATCAAAGCCAATGGCCTCGCTATGTGAGTGTATGTCATACACGTCATTACCGGGCTTGGGTTGATCATGGGGGCTTTGGTAGCTGCGCAGTGCCCAGTGTTGCTCTGATGGCGCGCTGGGATCCGGCGCGAATGGATCGCGCGGGATCGCACGCAGGAAATATAGCTGACGTGGTGAGGGAGATTTAAGGTCATTGACCCCTTCGATCAGTACCTTCAGATTTTTGGGATAGCCAGATTCATCCGCCGATTTCGCGATGCGGCCTTCATCGGCAGCTTGCTTGTAGGCATCGATGGCATCTCTCAGCTGTATTAGCGCCCGTTGCAGTTCTTGTTCGCGAGCGCGTTGCGAGAACAGTTGAATGGTTGGCAGCACACCCATTGCCAGGATGGCGAGAATGGCCAGCGTGGCAAGAATCTCGATCAGCGTGAAGCCGCGCTGGCTCATTCGAACTCCATCTTCCGTGGGGCTGGGCTATCCAGATTCACGGGATTGCCTTGCAGATCCGTCGCACGCACCTGGCCAATACCCAACCATAATGGAATAGCTGTGCTGGTTTTAGCTTTGAAGGTCATATTCACTAGCTGCCCACCCTTAGCGATGCCAGTTGGCGCCACCATATTCAAGCTTACCCTGCCAGGGGCAGTTTGTGGGGTCAGGCTGAAACCGGTGGCTGCTTGTGCGGCCTCACCTGGGCTGGCGGAGATGAATTCGATGAATTCTGGATTGTAGATCAACTCAGTTGTGGCACTGGCCAGTGGCTTGCCGGGGATAAGTGACAAGGTCAGTGTGAAGTTTTGACCGGCACTGATTTTAGCGGGCACAGTTAGATCCAGTTTGCCAGTTGCGCCGCTTGCGTGCGTGTCACTGCTTGAGGGTGAAGTTGGTGTCGGTGTGGGTTGCGGTTTGGCTGGAGGCGCTGAGTTGCCTGTAGCTGGCGTTGCTGCATCATTCCCCGCAGGCTGAATACTGGTGGTGATGGCAGTAGTCTGTTCACTACCTGCCGACTGCGAACCGACCAGCGCACTTGGGCGCAAACGCAACGGAGTGTTGGTCACCTCGCCATCCGTGCCGGAATAGATTGCCATGTCACTGACAGCTGGCGTGTCCAGGCTACGGACAATTCGTGGTGTGATCAGCAAGACGATTTCGGACTTGGTATTTTCGCGATTCTGATTGGAGAACAGCCGACCCAACAGGGGTAAATTGCCCAGGCCAGGGATATGCGAGGCATTTTCACGATCGGAATTCTGGATCAACCCCGCCAGTACCTGAGTCTCACCGTCTTGTGCGCGTAGAACGGTATTGGTTTTGCGCGAACCGATCTGATACGTCAACAGACCGGATTTGGTCGTGATGGGTTTGACGATGTTGCTGACTTCCAAACCGAGTTTCAGGCCAACTTCGTTCCCCAGATAAACCTGTGGCTCGACTTCAAGCATGACACCAACATCCAGATAGCTGACCGAGTCCGAAACGGAACCGGTCTGCTGGTTGGTGGTAGTGGTCACCACGGGTACGCGGTCACCAATATGGACCTTGGCCTTTTCGCGGCTACGTACGCGAATTCGTGGCTTGGCCAATGTGTTCCCGCCGCCAGTGGTATTTTTCAGGTTCAATACCAAGGCAGGGTCGGAAATCGAGTATTGCAACATGTTGCGGCTGAGGTTGGTGATCTCATTATTATTGAGAATGCCTGGCTTACCACTGCTGCCGAGTACACTGATACCAATGCTGGTCGGCGTTTCCAGCCCAAGGTTATAGGCCCAGTCTGTTGTCACTTCCAAGACTTCAACATCCAGAATCACTTCTGGATCGACGACATCCTGGGTATTGATCAATTTTTCGATGACACCGATTGCTTCGGGTGTGTCACGTACCGTCAGCAATCCAAGGCGTTCATCAATGAATGCATCCTTGGTCTTGGTGATGGCTTTGATCTGATTCAGTACCTGTTTCGGGTCGGCCCCGCGCAGATAAAAGCTGCGGATGATCAGATCCTGATACTCCTTCTGCTTTTGTGGTTGCTTTGGGTAGATGATGAACGTGGAATCATTCAGTACCTTCTTGTCCAACTGATTGGTAGTCAGCAGGACATTCAAGGCGTCTTCCAGTGGGGTATTGCGGGCGAAGATGGTGGCACGCTGGTCGCCCCGTACGTCACGATCGAAGATGAAACTGAGATTGGCCTGGCGTGAGATCAATTCAATGATCGATTGTAACGGCGCATTACGGAATTCAAGCGTAATCGGTTTACGCATTGCCGGGTTGAGTTGTTGGGCATTGACCTCGGCCTGGTACTTGCTCATCTCCAGTTTATTGAGTGCCAGCTTAGCCTTTTGATTGGATGGATTCTCCGACACGATCAGCTTCAGTAATCGTTGTGCTCGGTCGGTCTCGCCGTTGCGTTGGGCTTGTTCAACTTCCTGCATCAGGCCGGTATGCCAGCGATCGCGTTCGATCAGTTCCAGGGCGCGGCGGGTACGAATGTGCTCGGGATGCAGCGCTAGAATCCTACGGAAGGTCTTGAGGGCGCTATCCAGTTCGCCTGCCTGCCGCTGGGATTCACCTTGAACGAATAACTGGCTGGTTTCACGTTCCAATGCCGCATTCAAGGTCATCTTGTAGCCAACATTGTCCGGGTTGGCTTCGACGGTATGGCGCATGCGGTTGATGCCTTCATTGACTTTGCCAGCAGCAATGTCGTTACGGGCCTGGTACATACTCCAGTCACTGGCACAGCCGGTACTGATAAGGCAAAGCAGCAGGACTGCTTTGGGGTGAGACGTCACGACGGATTACTCCCGAGCGGTAAGGTTTGTTGCTGTTTAAGCGGTAAATAGGTGAAGGTCAACCCTTGTGCATTCATTGCATCCAGCCGATAGGTCTGTTGAATGGTCTCACCTGGTTTGACCGTCAATGGCTCACCATTGTGTTCCAAGTAGACCGATACGACGTTGCCATCCCGAAATTGGCCCAAATAGACAAATGGCAGTGCAGGTGCTTGCGGTGGCGGTGGGGTGGTATCGACTAGTGGTGGGGTGACAATAGGCGACGCGATAACGGGGGTGGAAGCCGTTGGAGTAGATTCAAATATGTCCGCCAGTGGCGCTGGGGTTGCTGGACGGGAAGGCAGCCCTGCTTGACCACGGGCCACGACTGGTGAGTTGGCTGCCTTGCCTATCGTGGGCTGTACCGTGGGGCGCGTTGAGTGCGAAGTCGCCAGCAACACTTCGTCATCGGCTGGGGTTTGTAGTAGGCTGAAGACGCTGGCCAGCAGCGTCAGGGCCAACAGAATGATCAGTAGACGGGAGCGCGTCATGCAGCCCCCTGTAAGAAGAAGCTCAAGCGCAGGGTGGCATCTACGGTCGGCTGAGTGATGCTGGCCCGCTCTAAGGCCACACCATCAATGGCGACATGCGGAATACCACTGATTAGCTGTTGCATGAATTGTCGTACATTCAAGTAGCTGCCTTTGACGGTCAGCGTCAACTGATATCGCTGTACCGGTAAGCCGTTGACTGGGCTGAGTTGATATTGAGTCTTGCCCAGGGTGACCTTGGTCGTGGCGGCGACATCTGCCATGGCATCCAGCCAGTCTGGCAGGGTGTCGATGGGCGGTAAGGCCGCAGCCAAGACTCGGCCCTGTATGGCTGGATTGGTGGCCTGCAATTTTTTTGGTTGCTGCTGCCCTAGTTTCAGATCACGTTCCAGTTGCTGTAATGCAGCTTGCTGGGTGGGTTGCCAGAGCACAAAATAAGCGCTACCCAAGATGATTCCTGCCAGGCCGATCAAGCCGGGCAGGCCCAGCTGTCGAACATAACGTTGGGTGAGCCAGATCAGTGGACTTAACGTGCTTGCCATGTTGCCGAAAGCTCAAATTGAATGTCGTGGGCGCCGGCCACCTGTGATGCGGCGGGATCGCTCACATTGGTCGATGAATCGGTCACCCGCAAATGGATTTGCTGTAGCAAGCCGGTTTGTTGCAGGCGGCGCAGGTAATTGTCGGCATCTGGCAAAGAGCGTGCCATACCGCTGATAAAGACGGTGTGGCTGGCCATGTCTGGCCGAACTGCGAGTAGATCCACACCTTTGTAACGTGCCTGTTCGATGGATTGGAACAAGGGCTCCCAATCCTGAGCCAACGTATGACGAATGGTATCGGCTGCTTGTTGTGCCTTGCTGTCTGCAGGCTTGGTGACTACCGGTCGATCTGCCAGGGTTCGCTGCTGGTGTAGTCGAACCAGTTGCTGGGTGTGTAGTTGCTTGGTCTGAGCGTTTCGATAAGTGCTGATGGTGGTGAGCACCATGAGTGCCATACCAAGACCCAGGATACCCCATACCCAAACAGGGCGACGACGAATCGGGTTGAAGTTGAAATCCAGTGTTGCCATCTTAACTACACCATGCCAGTGAAAGTGGCGCGGCAGCCTGCGCCGGTGTCAAGGCAACGTGGGCTAGTTCACCACGAAAGCCGGCCAAGTGTTGAATGCTGGCCAAGGCAGCACCTGAGAGCAGAATACGTTCTGGCATGACAGATTGCATGGCCAGTATTTGGCTGAGCATTGCCGGCAGGGTATCAACCTGATCGGGCATCCGTCGAGTTAACCATTGCTGATAGTTGCCATTCATCAGGCGCAAGCTCATCAACATGCCGGGTTCATGCTGGATCAGCAAGCTGTGCTGCTGTTGCAAGTTGTGCCGACGTGCCAATTTGGATAGGCCATTGAGCACAGGTTCGATCATGACCAGATGGTGGCCATGGGTCTGTACCTGCTGGGCCAACTGTCCAATCAGTTGGGTTGGTAGTGCACAACACACAGCGGGTTGTTGCCACCCTTGCTCGATCACACTGGTTTGCCAGTCTTGCAAGGAATGGCCGATGGCTTGGGCCAACTGGTGCTCGGCGAGCGTGGTCAGCTCATTGAATGATTCAATTCCTTCCTGCCAGGGGGTGATGCCTTGTAATGACCAATGCGCTGAAAGCTGAATGTAAAGGCAGTGAGCAGTGGTCAATGGCTGGAGTAAGGCTGGCAGGGCATCAGCAATGGTATCGCGGGTATGGCGGGTGGTGAATTCGCCATTGAAGACCGCGTGCCATGCCGCACCAACCGGATGTTTACACCCCAATGCCCACTGTGTGGGTGACAGCCATAAATAAGCCCGATTACGCCACAAAGGTAACACGATTGATTTCCTGCAAACTGGTGAGACCTTGCTTGACCAT
This sequence comes from Chitinivorax sp. B, assembly GCF_005503445.1. NCBI lineage: Bacteria > Pseudomonadati > Pseudomonadota > Betaproteobacteria > Chitinivorax > Chitinivorax sp. B. The sequence goes on from NZ_SCOH01000053.1 coordinate 8,402, forward strand.
GTCCATCGCGGCCATTCGCAAAGGCTGATAGCCTTGTTGGGTTGCGGCTTCCTTCAATTGGGTGACTGGAGCGCGGCTGATGATCAGTTCACGGATCGAATCGGAGAACTGCAGCAGCTCGGCAATCGCTTTGCGGCCCTTGTAGCCGGTGCCACGGCATTCGCCACACCCCTGACCACGCATGAAGCGAAATGCCGTCAGGTCCTGTCCGTCCAGTCCGGATTCGGTGAGCAGATCGGCATCAGGTTGATGAAGCGTAGCGCAACGGGTGCATAGTACCCGTACCAACCGTTGTGCAACGATGCCGTTCAAAGCAGAGACAAAATTGTAGGCATCCACCCCCATGTGGGTAAAACGCCCCAGTACATCGAATACATTGTTGGCGTGCACGGTGGTGAAGACCAAATGGCCGGTTAGGGCCGCTTGCACGGCAATCTGTGCAGTATCGGCATCGCGGATCTCGCCGACCAGGATTTTATCTGGGTCGTGCCGCAGGATCGAACGCAGGCCACGTGAGAAGGTCAGGCCTTTCTTCTCGTTGACTGGAATCTGCAAAACACCTGGCAACTGATATTCGATCGGATCTTCAATGGTGATGATTTTGTCTTCGCCGGTATTGATTTCGCCAATGGCTGCGTACAACGTGGTACTTTTGCCTGAGCCTGTGGGCCCGGTGACCAACAGCATGCCATAGGGTTCTTTGGACAAGCGACGGATGGCATGACGCATGTCTGGGTCAAAGCCCAGGCTTTCCAGCCGCAATCCCTCCATTGAACTGGCCAATGCTTGTTTGTCGAGCACGCGAAGTACGGCATCCTCACCAAATGCACTGGGCATGATCGATACTCGGAAATCAATCTCGCGACCGCTGACGATCGCTTTGAATCGGCCATCCTGCGGTATGCGGCGTTCGGCAATGTCCAGCTCGGACATCACCTTGAGGCGGGAAATGGCCTGTTCTGCCAACTCTATTCCGGACAACTGCTTTACCTGTGTCAGTACACCATCCAACCGATACCGAATGCACAGGCCACTGGCATGTACTTCGATGTGTATATCGGATGCGCCAGCCATCAGTGCATCATAAATGGTGGAATCCACCAGTTTGACCGCTGCGCTGGATTCACCCGCAATGGAAGTCAAGGAAATGCTGGCTGCCACCTGTTGGCGGTTGTCTTCAGCGTGGCTGCCGGTATCCAGCCGATCGACCGCGCGTTCGGTACGTTCCCATTGGCGTAGCAGGGCTGTCATTTCTGCTGGCGTGATCAGATACCATGGTGCCGGCTCAGATAATTGCTGCTCTGCCCACATGATGCAAGCTGCATCGAACGGGTCGGTCAGCAACAAGGCCAATTGACCGGTGTCATCCCGAATGGCTGCACAATGGTGTGCCAGTGCATCAGCATAGGCAATCAACTCAAACGCTGGCGTGGCCTGCTGCAGGCTAGCCAGATTTTGGGTTGGAAAATGGGTGACGTTGGCTAACTGCTGTAGCGCATCCTGATCACTCAGCCCGTGCTGTGTTTTGAGCAGTTCGACCACATGGCTTTGCTGGGCATGTGCCTGTTGGCGCAGCTCAGTCAGCATGGGCAGGGAGAGCGACAGCATTTACAAGCTCCCGGCCAGATCAAAAATGGGTAGATACATCAGCACGACAATGGTCCCGACAAACATCGCAATGGCCAGTAATAACAAGGGGGGGAAGATGCGCATGATCTTGTCGGTCAGGCGCTCGATATCTTCGTCATTCAGTTGGGCAATACGCAACAGCATATCGCCTAACTGTCCACTTCGCTCACCTACACGCAGCATGCGGGTGGCGACTGGTGTGGACAGGTGTTGTTTGTCAAAGACTGTCGATAGACTCAAGCCTTCGCGCACGCCTTGTTCGGCCTGAGACAGTCGTGGTTGCAGCGAAGGGGGGAGCAACTGTGTACACAGGTTCAGAGCCTTGACCAAGGGGATACCACCCACCAGCAACATACCCAGTGAACGATACAGGCGGGTTAGCTGTACCAGATACCAAGCCCGGTTGAATGCTGGGATGGTCAACAACAGATTCAACAGCTTGGCCCGCACGCGTTGCGATGCCAATGCGCCAATGGTACCCACAATCAGCAATGTCAAGGTGCCCAGCACCCAGCCCAGGTGTTGCGAGGCAAACCCTCCCCAGGTCAACAGCCATTGGGATAGTGTGGGCAGCTTGTTGGGCATGCCTTCATATACCTGGCTGAACTTGGGTACTAGATAGATCAGTAGGAACAGCGATACCCCAACCCCCACTACAAACACGATGGCAGGGTAGATTGATGCGCCGATCAGTCTTTTACGCAGTACTTCAGCCTGTTGGCGATAACTCACATAGCGAGACAAGGCCGTCACCAATCCACTGGTCTGTTCACTGGCTTGAATGCCGGCGATGTAGATTTCCGGAAAGGCATCTGGCTGCAGAGCCATCGCTTGTGACAACGATTTGCCCTCATACAGCGCGGCGACCAGCACCTTGATGACCCGCTGGTAAACCCCGCCAGTGGATTTCTCAGATAAGCCTTCCAATGCTTCAATGACTGATAGTCCTGCATCCAGCAAGCCGGTCAGTTCTTGCGAGAACAGGACTAGATCAAATCCGTGCCGTTGCAGCGTGGGCCAGCGCAGGCTACCACCGGCTGCCTTGAGCGATACCAGCGTCGCGCCGCCTTCAGTCGCGCGTGAACGTGCTTCGTCGTCTGACGATGCATCAAAAGTAAAAACGGCCAGTTGGCCGTTCTTGAGGATCTTTGCCTGGTAATGCCGCATAGCAGAATATTTTACCTATTTATGTGTTTTTGTGCTTGTCTATTTGTTTAATCAGCTTGGTTTTCAGTTAGATAGTGACTACGGAAATGGGCTGTTGAAATGCGGGAAGGCCGCTGCAAGGTAGTTTAAAAGTACATCTCACGGGTTTAGGGGGCTGAGAATGATATTGCATCATGTTTTAAGTGAAATTAAGGTTTATATTTGTTATTTTTTAATTAATTTATGCTAATAAACTAATTGGTATGCTGAGCTAAGGTATCTGGCATGTACCCGTGCTTAGGGATAACGGGTACATGCCAATCACATCAGATTGATTGGAACGGGCCGGTAACCTCGTAGGTGATGCCACCGGAAGAGGTCGCCCGTTGAGAACTGAAGTAAAGTCGGGTGCCATCTGGGCTGAAGGCTGGGCCGGTGATTTCCGAGCTGTTTTGGTTGACCACCTGGACAATCGGCGCGACCGATTTGTTTGGTGAGATCACAATAATTTGCATGTCGCCACCATCTTCACCCACGTAAATGTCCCCCCGCTTGGACACTACTACATTGTCTACTCCTGTCAGGATGGGATTGGGGGCAGTTTCAGCATCATAGATGATATCCAGCTTGTCATTGCGGGTGGTGAGAGCCCAGACCCGGTTGTCGCCCTTGGTGGTGAAATAGATCACGCCACTGTGAAACCAGATGCCTTCACCGCCGTTGAAGCTGCTGCTTTTCTTCACTTGTCGACGGGTACGTGTTCCGCTGCTGCTGGGATTGGGCTTGGGAACGGCCAACCATTGCAATTGATAGGGGGCCGATGAACCGATCCGGCGTGCTACTTCCAGGGTTCCACTGTTCAGATTGCCTGCTACGGTAGGCCGGAAACGGTACAGGCGACCATCTGATTTGTCTTCGGTCAGGTACAGATAGCCAGTACTGGTGTCGACGGCGACCGCTTCATGATCGAACCAGCCCAGTGCATTGCGGACAATGGGCGCGCGGGTTCCGGTTGGGTCGCATTCCACCACTCGGCCGCGATCCACCTCCTCACAGGTCAACCAGGTTCCCCAAGGTGTCGGACCGCCGGCACAATTACGCGAGGTATTGCTACAAATGCTGTAGGCGCTGATGATGTTGCCTTTGCGATCGAAGCGAATGGCGCCTACACCACCTTTGTCATCGTCAATTTCAGCGTTGGAGACATACACCCAGCCACCATCCTGCATTGAAAAGGTGGCACCGCCATCGGGCGCACGATGCCAAGCATAATTGCTGCCGGCTACCGTGTTACCGGTACGGGCGATGATGCGTGAAGTGAATCCGGCAGGCAGCCGCAGGCCGTCTGCATTGGGTGGTTGTAGAGGACCCAGATTACCGGTTGCCATGATGGGCTCAAGGCCGTCTTCATTGCGCGGGTTGGCTGGTACCGCGAACAGATTGTTGGCCAGCGCACTTTTGCTACCAATGGCCAGCAAGCCACAGGTCATCAGGCTGGCACGCAGCAGGTGGCGTCGGGTTGTATTCAGGTCATCCGGATTCATCATCTCTCCCTTTTCCTAAAAGTTAAAGGCGCAAGGCGCCAACGGCGGTTGATTGAGGTACTGCGGATGAAACAGGCCGGGCGTCTTTGATGCAGACGCCCGGCCGGTAAGGTTGTATCGTGCCGGGTAAGCCTAACAACGCGACATGACGTGCTTGTTGTGGTACTGGCGCAATGGCTGGTTCAATTCAGTAGACGGGCCACATTCCCAGCCAGCATCAGGGCGGAGCCGTCATAGCCGAAGATACCTTCACCACGATCCATTACCGTAGGGGCGGCCAAGGCAATGGTTAGTTCAATGGTGCTGCCGGGCACGGCGGTTTGCCATTCCGGAGGGAGTTCCAGCGTGCCTTCGACCTCGCTGTTGCCGATGCAGAAGGTCAACCGATCCCCAGTGATCAACCCCAGCCCGTTGCCTCCTTCCTCTGGCATGGGCAGGTAGACATCCGCCATCAGTCGATTGCAGCAAGAGAGATTCCCCAAGGGGGCCAGCACTTGGCCTGGATAGACGTCGGCCAAGCTCAACCCACTCAGGAACACCGTTGCCTGATCACCTGCCTGGCCTTCGGTCAATACCTTGTCAAATGTGCCTACCGCTGTGCAGTATCCCTGCCGCATGCCCTGAAAGCCAAGCAGTTCCACAATGCTGCCTTCGGCTACCGTCCCACGCACTATGCAGCCAGAAATGGCAACGTTGCCGCCGGTACCGCCGGTGACATGTTGAATCGGCATTTTCAGTGAACCTGTCAGATCACGTTCGGGCGGTGGGATTTCATCACAGTAGGCCAGCAGGTGGAGGATGTCCGTTTCAAGCACTTGCTGATTGCTGCGGATGATCGGCAGGGTATCGCCTGGGTATTCGTAGTCTGTCAGTTGCTTGCGAATGACACGCTCCAGGTTATCTGCCTGTTTGACATTGATATCGGACTCGCACTGACCCATCAGTATCATCAGGTGCCGGACACCCAGTTGGCGAAGGGTCAGGATCGGCTGCCGGTTGTACTCGATGTCATCCAGTGTGGAAACCAGCAAAACTGCAATGTCGGTGCCACACAAAGTCGCAATCATGCCAGGGCCCTCACCTGGTGATTCGTTGATGGCGTAATGACGATGTTGGGTTTCCAGCTCAGCCAGTGCTGGATTGCCTAAACGCCGTGTTTCACTTTTACTGGTCTTGCACAGCCGCTTACCAGCCACATCGACCATGTTCTGCCGCAACGCATGGCGGTCTACGATGTTTTGCCCGATCAGGGCGATATTCACATGCGGCTTGGTGCGTAAGAATTCGGTGGTCATCTGGGTCCCTTCGTCGCGGCAAGTAAGGCATGTGTAGCACCGGCCTGCGCCGGGCATTCCATTACATGGTGCAGGGCATGACGCCCATGGTTCCGACTGTAATCATTGACGGGCAACGGTCTGACGATGGATCTGTTGTTCAAAAAGGTTATACGCATTAGGTTCAACCGGCGATGATTAAGCCTTGTCTATTACGAAAAAATACTATCAAACAGCAATTTATCTTTCCTAATCCGCATGCTGGAAATTCCTTGTGAATGACTGGATATACTTCTGACGGAATGAAAGTCATTTCTTATGGAAATTGCCACGAAATGGACGTGTAAAGTGGAGCCAGCCTTGCTCTAAGCGTTTTTTCAGCTGCTATGGCTGAATTGAATATGCTTGGTGCTTAATGTGCGCGGTGGAGTTAATGAGTGATTTCATGATGATATTCAGATGTAATCTTGCGCTTGCTTGGGGCGGATAAATTGCATCGTATAATTTGGATTACAATGGTTTCGCCGGATTAATGTTGTGTAGTCAGGGAAGTGCTGCTTCTTTATGTTGTATCGCATGTGCCTGGTGTCAATCGTCAGTTTGGTCGCAGGTTGTGCGGCTGAAGTGATACGTGAAAATGTCATTGATTATTAGTTGGCTGATCTGCCTGGTGATGTAAAGGTATTACAGGTTGCCACGCGGGTTGATGTCCATCATGGTTATGCACGGTTATTACCCGCACACTCGAAGTGGCGACATGTCGGTTCATTGCGGCAGCGTGCTGTCTATCGATCCGAGGATTCGGTTTTCAGCATTCGCGGTGCAAATACGCATGAGGCATATTTGGTTGTAAATAATAACCAGCTAGTTGGTTATTATTTACCAGGTGAAAAAGCATTTTCGCCTTTAAGTAAAGTAGTTGATTTAAATTGGGAGGACAATAAATGAAATCGTTTAAACTGGCGTTGCCATTGATGATTGTTGCGGCACTGACCACTGGCTGTGCTTCTGGTGTTAAATATGCAGCAATGAAAGAAGCTATGCCGACGGTAAAAGAAGGTGAAGGTCGTGTTTATTTCTATCGCGCATCATCTATGTTTGGTGCTGCCATTCAGCCAGATATTTCTTTGAATGGTACTGTGGTTGGCACATCCAAGCCTGGTGGCTTCTTCTATGTGGATCGCGCTGCTGGTGATTTTAAAGCGATGACAGGTACGGAAGTTGAGCGCACGTTATCCTTCTCCCTGGGTGTTCGTGAAGTGAAGTACATCAAGACATCACCTTCCATGGGTTTGATGGTTGGCCGTATCAATTTTGAACTGGTTGACTCAGCTGTGGCAGAAGCTGAATTACCTGATCTGAGCTTTACTGGTGAACCAGAAGCCAAGAAGTAATATATTGGTTGGGTATGATCTGATTCAGCCATACAAACAAAAAGCCCCGCCAAATGACGGGGCTTTTTGTCGACCGTTAAAACCGCTTACGCGGACAGTGCCATCATCAGCCCATTCAGGCGCTTGACGAAGGTGGCGGGGTCTTCCAGTTGGCCACCTTCAGCCAGTTGAGCTTGATCCAGCAGGATGTGGCTCCAGTCGCTGAAGTGTTCGCCGTCCAGATTGTTGTGCAGTTTTTGCACAATCATATGGCCTGGGTTGATCTCCAGGATCGGCTTGGTGCTATCAACGCTTTGGCCGGCTTGCTTCAACAGGCGTTCCAGATGGCCGCTCATGGCGTGTTCTTCCACGACAACGCACGATGCTGATTCGGTCAGGCGGTGGGTGATGCGTACTTCCTTCACTCGTTCGCCCAGTACGTCCTTGATCTTGTCGGTCAGCGCCTTGTAGTCGTCTGCAGCCTTCTTCTGTTCTTCCTTCTCTGCTTCGTCTTCCAGCTTGCCCAGATCCAGATCGCCCTTGGCAACGGAAGCCAGGGTCTTGCCGGCGTAGTCGAACAGATTAGATGTCAGCCATTCATCGACACGGTCTGACAGCAGCAACACTTCCACACCTTTCTTGCGGAATACTTCCAGGTGCGGGCTGTTTTTGGCTGCCGCAAAGGTGTCGCCGGTGATGTAGTAGATCTTGTCCTGGCCTTCTTTCATGCGGCTGATGTAATCGTCCAGGCTGACGATCTGTTCATCAGTATCAGCATGTGTGGAGGCAAAACGGCACAGTTTGGCGATCTTTTCCTTATTGCCGTGGTCTTCGCCTACGCCTTCTTTGAAGACTTGGCCGAATTCCTTCCAGAAGGTGGCGAACTTGTCCTGCTCGTTTTCTGCCATCTGGCTCAGCAAGTCCAATACCTTCTTGGTGCACCCAGCACGGATGCCGTCGATATCCTTGGAGTGTTGCAGGATTTCGCGGGATACGTTCAGTGGCAGGTCGCTGGAATCAATCACGCCGCGAACGAAGCGCAGGTAATGCGGCAACAGCTTGTCGGCATCTTCCATGATGAAGACGCGGCGCACATACAGCTTCACGCCATGACGACGTTCACGGTCCCACATGTCGAACGGTGCACGTTGCGGAATGTACAGCAGTTCGGTGTATTCCTGGCGGCCTTCGACACGTGCGTGGCTCCATGCCAGTGGGTCTTCGAAGTCATGAGCGACATGCTTGTAGAACTCTTTGTACTGTTCTTCGCTGATGTCGTTCTTGGCGCGTGCCCACAGTGCGGATGCCTGGTTGACGGTTTCGTCGCCTTCGGCGGGGGTGATGTTGCCATCCTTGTCATAACCCGGTGACTTGGTCATGACGATCGGCAGGGTAATGTGGTCGGAATACTTGCGCAGGATGCTCTTCAGGCGCCAGTCATTGGCAAATTCTTCTTCGCCTTCACGCAGGTGCAGAATAACCTGGGTTCCGCGTTCTGCCTTGTCGACATTCTCCAGTGTGAATTCACCTTCGCCGGTGGATTCCCACTTCACCCCGTGGTCTGCAGTCAAACCAGCGCGGCGGGTGATCAAGGTGACGCGATCGGCAACGATAAAGGCAGAGTAGAAGCCCACACCGAACTGACCGATCAGGTTGGCATCTTTCTTTGAATCACCAGTCAGGTTTTCGAAGAAAGCGCGGGTGCCGGAACGAGCGATCGTACCAACGTTCTCGATCACCTCCTGACGGCTCATCCCGATACCGTTGTCAGTAATGGTGACGGTACGTGCATCCTTGTCGAAATCGACACGGATCTTCAACTCGGAATCCGATTCGTACAGGGCAGCATCGGACATGGCTTCAAAACGTAGCTTGTCGCAGGCGTCAGATGCATTGGATACCAGCTCGCGCAGGAAAATCTCCTTGTTTGAGTACAAGGAGTGAATCATCAGTTGCAGTAGTTGTTTGACTTCGGCTTGAAAGCCCAGTGTTTCTTTATTTGCAGTAGTCATGGTTGGTGATTACTCCATGATTGTCATGTTGAAGGGATGAACGGCATATGGGGATGCCCGGCACAAATTCAAGTGCCAAGCTGCATTGCGTTTACCAACGCACCACGTTGCGTTCGGGTTGGGCAAACCAGTTGCTGACGAAATCGATCAGGGCTCTGACTTTGGCGGGTTGTGGTTGGCGATAGGGGTAGACCAGGTAAATCGGAAAGTAAGGTAGTTCGTAATCTGCCATCACCCGAACCAGTTTGCTGGCCTCTGTATCGGGCTCGGCTTGGTAGCGTGGCAAGCAAGCAAAGCCAGTGCCGGCCAGGCATAACCGGCGTATCAGGGTGTAGTCGTTCACGCTGACCCAGGTGTTGATTTCCACTGGGGTGACCTGTTCTGCCTGAAAGAACAGCCAGCGGTACGCATCCTTGAAATGATTGTTGGCAATGCAGGGCAGGTTGGCAAATTGTTCTGGTCGGGTGGGGGTACCCACTTGTGCCAGCAGGCTTGGCGCCGCCACTAGCCAATCTCGCCGGACGCCAACGGGTTTGGCGATCAGTCGGTCGGAGTGAGCGGCATTGGAACGGATACCCAAGTCGAATCCATCCGCTTCAAGATCGCGGAATGATAAGCTCAGATCGACTTCTACCCGGATATTGGGGTAACGGACTTTGAAGGCCAACAGCAACTCACCCATATACACCTCGCCAAAGGTGGTGGGCGCGGTAATGCGAACCTGACCGCTGACCTCCTCCCGTAAAGTGGAGACAGCGCGTTCCGCTTCACCCATGGTAGCTCGCAAGCGTCTGCAATAATCCAGATAGGTCTGACCGGCTTCTGTCAAGGTCAGCCGGCGTGTGGTGCGATATAGCAGTTGCGCTCCCAACGCCTGTTCCAGCTGTGATACTTGCTTCGAAACATGGGCCTTGGAACAGCCCAGCTGTTCAGCTGCTCGGGTGAAGCCGCCTGCGTCTGCAACGGTCAGGAAGGCCATCGCCCAGTCAAAACGTGTAGTAATTGTTTCCATTGAGTTGACAATGTTTCAACTGTAGCCCCAGTTATCTTTTGTAAAGGGCTGGTTAAGATGCATCCACTTCGCTGCAAGCACGGCTCACAAAACCTTGCTGATATTGTTACGCAAACTTGCTATGCCTTTTACTGCCTTCGTTTATGCGCCTTAGCTGAATGTTTTGTCGGCAACGTTATATACAGCGTTCATCTTGCTTATGCTTATCAAGGAGTGAATCATGAAAATACTGGTTGTTGGTGCAAGTGGTACGATTGGTCAAGCTATTGTAAACGAACTGTCCCCTCGTCACGAGATTGTGAAGGTGGGTAAGACCAGTGGTGATTTTCAGGTGGACATCACCCGTATCGACAGTGTGAAGCAATTGTTTGAACGGGTCGGCAAAGTGGATGCAATCATTTCGGCGGCGGGCAATCTGCATTTCGGCCCATTGGCGGAGATGACGCCAGAGCTGTATAACATCGGTCTACAGGACAAGTTGATGGGTCAGGTGAACTTGGCGTTGGTGGGTCAGCATTATCTGAACGATGGTGGGTCGATTACCTTGACTGGTGGCATTCTGGCTGAACAGCCGGTTCGTTTCGGCAGTGGCGCATCCATGGTGAACAGCGCGCTGGAAGGTTTTGTTCTTGGTGCTGCGATCGAACTGCCACGCGGTATCCGTATCAATGTGGTCAGCCCGAATGTGTTGCAGGAATCGATGGGCGCCTATGGGCCGTATTTCCGTGGGTTCGAGGCGGTACCGGTTGCACGAGTAGCACTGGCCTACTCACGCAGTGTGGAAGGTGCGCAAACCGGACAGGTATATCGGGTATTCTGATCTGTACATTCCGGCCGGAAGTCCCCACCGGCCGGGATGGCATCAGATGAGATGCAGGTCTATTACAGCCTGGTGTTTACCGGTAATACGAAACGGTAGCCAGCGCCATATACCGATTCAATGTCATCGTGATCTGGCCATGTCCCGCCAATTTCTTCCGCAATTTTTTGACATGGCTGTCGATGGTTCTGGCCGCCACTACCAGACGATCCGGATAGATGCGATCCATCAGTGAATCGCACGCAAAGATCCGCCCTGGTGTGTGGGCTAGCAACTGCAGCAATTTGTATTCGATGACCGTCAGATCCAGCAACTGCCCATGCAATCGGGCTTGGAATTTGTCATCTTCAAACTGAACCGCGGTGTGTGCCGGCAAGCCCAGTTGTCGACGGCGCAATACTGCTTTGACCCGGGCAGTAGCGTCTCGCAGGCTATAGGGTTTACAGATATGGTCATCGGCATCGAGGTAATCAGTCGATGCTGGTTGGAAAGTGTTCTTCAGCAGGATGGAGTTGTATGAATGGTGCCGGTTGTTTGGCCAGTTGCTCATCGCTGAGCTTGGGATCGACATTGATGGCAGGGAAACTCAGGCGGCCAATAGCCAGGGTGATAGCAGTACAGGCCGGATTGTTGTTGTGAAGTCCATGTAATCGCCTCGTGTTGGTTATATGCGCCTGGTCGTCTGTCGGCTGGTTGGAGTCAGCCGGTCAGAGACGTATGTAGAAGGACTATTTGCAACAATTTGGTATCAAAATGACAAACATTGTGCGAGTGATTGCAGCGAGTACACGAAAGAAAACAGGCTGGCGCATCGGAGCTGCCAGCCTGCAGGGTGGTTGCAGCAAGTGTTACTGCGACAACACCACTTTCACACTGCTGTCGATGGCACCTTTTTCAATGTAACCGATCATGTTGGGGTTATCGGCCACCAATTTTTTCACTGCAGCATCGTTACCCACTTCCTTGGGCGGTTGCCCTTTGCCGGAGAAAATCAGCTTGGACCAATAGGCTTTTACCTGAGCGGCCGATTTGCCCGTGACCTTGGTATAGAACTCCTCACGCGCGCCAGCGCTTTCCGATTGGTCTATCGGCACTGCCTGGCCACCACCTGGAAAGTTATTGGTTTTGCCAAGGAAGATTTGCGATACCTGATCTGAAGACAACGAACCCACACCGCTCTTGGCACCGACCACTACTGCAATCTCGGCATGTGCCACTGGCATGCTCAGGAACAGAGTCGCAAGCAGCACATTCAACAATTTGGCTTTCATCTTGTCTCCCCCTTAGAACACGAAATCGACAGCAGCGCTGAATAGGTTGATCTTTTTGCCAGGGTCGAAGTCGGGTTGGGTATTGTTAAGTGTGTAGCCTGCTCCTTTGTTGTCAATCTTCAGGTGATCCCACTGGAGTTTGATGTCCATGTTTTTCATCACATCCCAACGAACACCAATGGTGATATTGCGTTGCGCATTATTGCCCGCATTCAGTAAGCCGTTCAGGCCAGCATTCAGTAAGGCAACATTATTATTAAGGGAGGTCACACCGCCATTGACCTGATCGACACCCGCCTGCAATGCCGCCAATTGCGGAATGGCTGGTAAATTGGGCAGTACAGCAGTATTGACGCTGCTGGCACCAGATGAGGTCAGTTCGCTATCAGTCTTGAGTCGGGAATAAGTCATATAAGGTGTGAACTTGCCCACCCGAACGCCACCGGAGACATACCAACCGGTGGTGTCGCCGACGAAAGATTCCGTCTTGCGTTTGGTATATTCTGCCTGAACGAACCATTGACCTGGATCATAGGTGGCACCAAAGCCAATGAATGAGGCCGGTACTTCTGACGCTTCATATTGATTAACCACGTCGCTGGCGGTTGACGCAGTTGTGCTCGTTGCCAAGGCTGTGGCACTGGCAGAAGATGCCAGACTATTCAGCAATGCAATCAGATTAGCTGGTAGTGGTTGCTGGGCTGCAGACTGGGCGCCTGCAGCGACTTGATTGGCACCTGCCGAAATCTGGCTGGCACCGGAACTTGCAGTACGATAACCATTGAACGCCGTATTGATGGCATCGCCGGCATAGCTGAACTTGGTACGAACATAGCCAACCCGCAAAGTCAGGGAATTGATCTCAGTGGTAATGTTCAGTCCCAAGGTCCGTCTGCCTTCGGCTTCATTCATGCCCAGTGACGAGGGAATCTTGTCCTTGGCCCGGCCGCCATAGGCTTGAAATGTTGTCGAAACATTGCCGGTATTCAGACGGTAGACTGCATCTCCACCGTCCAAATGTGAAAACGGCACTTGGAAATAGACTTCCGTTGGTGGCCGTACCCATGGATTGGCATAACCCACCTTTCGGTAGTCCGACACCATATAGACCGGCAGGGCGATACGCCCGGCGTGGAATGCGAGATCTTGTGTGGCTTGAAGTTTGGCATTGGCCCATTCGAGAACTGGCTTGAAGGTTTTGTCATACCGGCGTTCTGATATTACCTGGATGGTAGCTGACAGCATCTCATTCGCTTTCATATCAGCCTGAACGCCCAGCTTGCTGTCTACGCCAAAATCCCAGTTGTGCGAATAGCCGGCACCATTGGGTTGATTCAGGCCTGTGCGGTAATCCGCTTTATCGGTGCTGGAATGTACGACACCCACAGTGCCAAACCCTCGCAGCTTGAATGCATCTTCACCGTCTGCCGCAACTTGAAGCGACATCACCATGAGCGCGGAACCGACCGCAGCTACCATGAGGCGCTGTTTCATATTATGTCCTCCTGAAACTTGTTTGAACTCGTCTGACGGGTAACTGGCCAGCCTTGCCGGCTAACCTGCGCCCTGCTTGCCTGTGGATCTTGACCTGTTTCTGGTGACCGGAATGGCATCAGCTTGTACTGCGTGGTCACGGATTGGGGCTTACGTTTTGAAATGCCCGGAAATTTCGCGCAGATTCTCGGTAAGCTGCTTGATATTGCTGCTGATCTGAGCCAGCTTTTTGCCTTGTCCGGCGGTGGTGCCTGAAATACGGTGCAAATCGTTCATTTGTGAACTGATGTCACCGGAGGCTTGTTGCTGTTGATCAGTGGCCATGGCAATCGTCTGGTTCATGCTGCTGATGGTACTGACCTTGTCAGAGATCTCTTGCAGTGTTTGGCCAGAGCCAGTGACTTGCTCGACTGTTTTCTCCGCTTCACGCTGGCTGGTCAGAATGACATCCACAACCGACGCGGTGGTGGCTTGAAGTTGTGAGACGATGTCAAAAATCTGGGCGGTAGATTCGCGGGTACGGGCTGCCATGCTACGGACCTCGTCTGCAACCACAGCAAAACCGCGGCCATGTTCACCTGCCCGTGCCGCTTCAATTGCTGCATTCAGGGCCAACAGATTGGTCTGCGATGAAATATCCTTGATCACGTCCACCACCACATTGATCTGCTGGCTGTCTTCTTCCAGTTTCTTCAAGGTGCGGGATGCTTCATTCACTCGTTGTGCCAGTTCGTTGATCCGGTCAATGGTGATGCGAATATAAGACAAGCCATTGGCTGCTGCTGCATTGGCAACACTGGCGGCATCCGATGCCGATGCGGCACTGCTGGCCACACTTTCAATTTGCTGGGCCATGCCTTCCACCTGCGATGCAACACGGCCAATAACCAGTTTTTCATCTGCAATGCTGGCATCGGTGCTTTCGACAATACTGGTCATTTCTGCTGTGGTATCGCTGAGGGCACTGACTGAACTGATCAGGCGGCGTATGTCATCTTGTAATCTTTCAATAAAGGTATTGAACCATTTCACCAGTTCACCAATCTCATCGCTGCTGGTTTGGCGGATGCGTAACGTCAGATCACCTTCACCTTGCGCAATATCACGTAGTGATCGAACCACCAGATCCACGTTGCGTTTGATGGAGAACGAAACCAGTAGGCTGAATAGGATGCCGCCACCAATAGTGATGATGGCGCCAATCACGCCGACGATCAGGGCACGATTTTGTGAGCGGGTAGTCTCTTCAACCGTATCAGTGAAACGTTTATAGCTGGCATCGCGAAACAGATTCAGATGTTTGCGATAGGATTCCAGTTTGTCCCCCATGCCTTTGATGGCCGCTTGATCGGGGGCCTGACCTGCCAGCATGCTGGTCGAGAGTTTGGACGCAGCATCGTAATAGGCATTGAATTCGTCAGCAAGCTTGGCTACATCTGCACTGCCAGCTGTATCGGCCTGCTTGATCTTATCGATGTTGATGCGTACACGTTTTGCCAATTCGTCCACACTTTGCAAGGCTTCTTTTTCGCCGGCAGCAACAGCTGAGTTCAGTGAACTGATGATATTGTCCAGCAGGGCGACATTATTATTGGCTGCTTCCAGGGTGGGGAACAGATCATTCTGAATGACCTCCAGCCGACGGGTATTGTCGCTGGAAACAGTGAAGTTGTATGCCACATAGATAACCAGAAAGATCGCCGCGATTGACTGCGCAAGCAATATCTTCTGTCTTAACGACAGTACCGAAAGTAGCTTCATCGTGATGGTCCGGTCGGAAACGGGGGAATCGTCCGTGCTTCTTCTTTATATAGCCAGTCTGTGGTGCGCAACGCTAATTTTGTGTGAGCCTCAGGTGGTAACTGGTCAAATATTATTAAATTAGAAAATAATCAAATTCTGATTTGATCATATATTGATTCAGAAGATTGGTGTTGACATACTGCTCGGTATGTTAATAACATTCTGATCGGTATGTTATGGATCGGCTTACTATGCCAGACCGGAATTCATTGAATTTGCTGGAAATTCTTCGAGAGATGGCTGATGGGAAGGGAGTTGATGCAATCACTTATGGAGATATCGCCAGTCGGGCAGGTGTGCCTTGGCAAACCGTAAAACGGCATTTAGGTCCGCGCGAACAGTTTGCAACTTTGCTCGAAAGCAGAAATGAACGTCCAAATCCGGATGCTCGTGTCCGTATATTGCAAGCAGCTGCCAAGGTATTTGCCGAAAAGGGGTATGAAGCCTCATCGCTGGATAATGTTGCGGCTGAAGCAGGGCTGACCAAAGGTGCAATCTATTGGCATTTTCGGAACAAAGCCGATCTGTTCTTCGCGCTGCTGGATAGCCGGTTCAAGTCTTCGGTAGTGGATTTGCCACTTCAGGTTGAGCAGGCCATTCAACATCCAGACCGCCAACAGGGTTTGACTGAATTGGTCAGTGCGCAATGGGCACAATGTATCCAGGCTGCGGACTGGCCGGCTCTGTTCCTTGAATTTGTCGGTCAGACCCGGGATGAAAGTGTCCGTGAGCATATTGCCCAAACCTATGGCGAAATCTATTTGCTGTCGAGTAAGTTGCTTGCGGTATTGAAAAAGGGCGGCCTGACTGCTGCAGACGCAGATAGTGAAGCGTTATCGGTCATGTGGACGGCGCTGTTTGATGGGTTGATGATTGCCCAACTGGTACAGCGCGAGCGACTAGATGTCGCCCGGTTGTTACCAAAAATTGTCAACATGATCTGGCATGGTATTGCACCATCTGGGTCGTCTTGCGCTATCGGGCTGGAACAGGATGAGCGCAAACAATAACAAGACAATTGGAAGCTTTGCTGCCATCAAATAGTGTTATTGCGTATGAAAATATTGAAACACTCAATGCAGCGGGTGTGTTGATCACGTTCATTCGTACTTCACGCAGCCAGAAGACGGGTAGTACCCAACAATAATTAGTTTCAATAAAGAGAGCAGTGCAATGTTGCGCACAGTCGGTCACTCATCGGCATCGTGTCACATTGCCAACCTAGCCAGGAGCACAAGGTGAATATGAAACGTTCTGCAAAAATCGCCATCTTGCTTGCCGTCGCTTTGGGGATCGGTGTCGGTGCCAAAGTTATGACTGGTGACAAATCCAAAGCAGGCGCCCATGCCGCATCTGACCAAAATAAAGGTAAACATGATCCCATCTCCATGCTGGAGTTGACCGAAGCAGATATTTTCCGTGTCCAGCTTGGCGAGTTCCGCCGTACCTTAGCCTTGAGTGGCAATTTGCAGGCGGTATCGGAAACCATTGTCAATGCCAAGCAAGGTGGGCAAATTGCCAATGTGCTGGTTCGTGAAGGAGATGCTGTCAAGGCTGGCCAGCTGTTGGCTACCATGGATGATGCCGAGGTGCGCCAGCGCTTGAACGAACGGCAGGCACAACTGGAAAGCTATAAGGCAGAGGCTGCCTATGCCGAACGTAATCGGGAGCAGAATCGTGAATTGATGACACAGGCGTTCATTTCGCAAGAGGCGTTCAACCGGATCGACAGCGATACCACGGTGAAGCAGGCTCAGTTGAAAGCACAAATTGCCCAACTGGAGCTGGCACGCAAATCGATGCGCGATACCAAGATTGCGTCGCCGATCACAGGATATGTGGCTACGCGTGATGTACATCCAGGGCAAGATGTGGCACCGGGTGCCAAGCTATTTAGCGTAATTGATCTGTCGCAACTGGAATATGTCGCGCAGGTGCCGGCGGCCGATATTGCATCTGTCCATGCCGGGCAACTGGTTCGTCTGAAGGTGGATGGTTATGGCGGCCGACAGTTTGAAGGCAAGGTCGAGCGGATCAACCCGGCAGCTCAGCCCGGTACTCGAAGTATTGCCGTCTATATCCGGATCAATAATACGGACCATTCGCTCCGGACAGGACTGTTCGCAAGTGGCGACTTGCAACTGGATACACGTCCGCAGGCGATTGCTGTACCGGATACCGCTGTAGTGGTGGATAAAGGGGCAAGCTATATCTGGGTGATGCGTAAAGGACATCTAGAGAAAGTAGTTGTGACCGTTGGTCCTCGGGACGCTCGCACAGGGAAGGTCGAGGTGAGCAAAGGTGTGACAGCAGGTGATACCGTCATATTGGCCCAATTGTCTGATGAAGCACGGGGTGCCGCCGTCAAAATGGCTGGTGGTAAGCACTGATCCGGGAGGAACACGCAATGTGGTTAACAAAAATCAGTGTTAGGAACCCAGTATTTGCCACCATGCTGATGGTGGCGTTAGCCGTGCTTGGTACGTTAGCTTATTTCCAGTTGCGGGTGGAAAACCTGCCGGATGTTTCGTTACCAACAGTCATTGTTACTGCTGATTATCCTGGTGCTGCGCCTGAAATCGTTGAAAACGATGTGGTGCGCACGATGGAGGAATCCATCAATGGTATCTCCGGCATCAAATTGTTGAAGTCGCGGGCCTTCGAAGGATTTGCTTTTTTGGCGATCGAGTTTCAGTTGGATACCGATCCGCAGTGGGCTATTCAGCAAGTTCGTGACAAGGTCGATCAGATTCGTAGCACTCTGAAAAGCGAGGTCAAGGAGCCCAAGGTTGAATTGGCTCAGGCGGATGACATGCCGATTGTGTCACTGTCAGTGACATCTGCAGTACGTTCGCAACGCGAATTGACGCAAATCGCAGACCGTATCGTTTCCAAGCGGATGAAGTCCATCCCGGGCTCAGGCAAGGTAGAGGTCATTGGTGGTGTAGCCAGGCAGATTCGCGTCTTGTTGCAGCCTGAGCGGATGAAGGCGCTGGGCGTCAGCGTGGAAGACGTCATCAATACCATTCGGCAGGAAAATGTCGAATTCCCGTTGGGTACAGTGACGGTCGGCACGGGTGACAAACTGGTGCAGATTCGTGGCCGATTGAAGGATGCGCCATCGTTTGGTCGCTTGATCGTGGCCAACCGCAATGGTGTCAGTGTCCGTCTGGAGCAAGTCGCCAGTGTCATCGATAGCCAGAAGGAGCTGGAGTCCATTGCATATGTGAATGGTCGTCAGGCGGTTTCCGTGGACGTGATGAAGGCATCGGGTGCCAATATTGTTGAGGTGGTAGACAAAGTCCGGAAGGAAATGGCGGCACTCAGCAAAACCCTGCCGCCTGACGTCAAGCTGGAGATCCTTTCCGACAATACGGAAGGTATCAAGATCATGCTGGATGATGTAAAGCGAACCTTGTTTGAAGGGGCGCTGCTGACCATCATCATTGTCATGTTGTTCCTTGGGTCGTGGCGTAGCACGGTAATCACCGGTTTGACCTTGCCGGTATCACTGGTGGGCACTTTCTTTGCTCTGCAATTATTCGGCTTTACCATCAATCAGTTGACCATGATCGCTATGTCGTTGTGTATCGGTCTGCTAATTGACGACGCCATTGTGGTGCGCGAAAACATTTCACGACACGCTGCCATGGGTAAAAGCCGGGTACAAGCCGCATTGGATGGCACCAACGAGATCGGCATGGCCGTTGTTGGTACGACATTGACCATTGTGGCGGTGTTTTTGCCCGTGGCGTTCATGGGCGGCACGATTGGAAAGTTTTTCTTCCAGTTTGGCGTGGCAGTGTCTGCGGCAGTGCTGATCTCGATGTTGGTCAGTTTTACCCTTGATCCTATGCTGTCCAGCGTTTGGGCGGACCCGCATAGCCATGGCAAACCCATGCGGGGGCCCATTGGCTGGTTGTTGGGATGGTTCGAGCGGAGGATGGATGCCCTGGCGGAATCCTATGGCAATACCATTCGCTGGGCCCTGCGCAAGCGCAAGACCACGCTGGCTATTGCGTTGGCCAGCTTCGTTGCCGCATTCGTCATCATGGGTAAAGTAGGTGGCGAGTTTGTGCCGGATTCCGATTTCGACTTTGTACAGATGCAGATTGAGACACCGGTTGGTTCATCGCTGGACTATACCGGTGCCAAGGCAAAGCAGGCATCCGATGTGATCATGGCCTTTCCCGAAGTTAAACGGACTTATGTTGCTGTTGCGCAGGATTCTGCCAAGCATGAAGCCAATATCTTCATTACGCTAACTTCCCGCAAGCAGCGTGAGCGTGATCACAAGGAAATGCGCCGGTTGTTCCGGGAACGCTTGCAGCAGATTGGCGGCATCAAGGTCTCCAGCGGAGACTTCAACACCCCCATCGTACTCAGTATTCAGGGGGGCGACCTGGATGAATTGAAACGGCTGTCCGATGAAGTTTCGTCCATGCTGAAGGCCATTCCTGGTGCGGTGGATGTGAAATCTAGTATGGAAGTAAAGAAACCGGCGCTGTTGGTGGAGATTGATCGTGATCAGGCGCAGGACATGGAACTGAATGCGTCCCGTATCGGTTCCGTATTGCGTCCACTATTGGCTGGTCAGGCCGTCAGTACTTGGCAAGGGCCAGATGGTGAAAACCATGATGTATCAGTGCAAATACCGGATTACTTGCGATCATCGCTGGATGACCTTGGTCGTTTGCCAATTTCGACCCGTGGCACCCCGGAACGGCCTTGGATGATTGAGTTGGGTCAAGTCGCCAAGTTGCGTGAATCTGCTTCACAAAGCCAGATTAAACGTTCCAATCTGTCACGTGAAGTGACTATTGTAGCCGGGGTGGAAGGCCGGCCACTGGGCGACATTGTGGTGGCGATGAAAAAAGGTATTGATCAGATCAAATTGCCTGTTGGTTACAAGATTGAGACCCGTGGTGGTGCGCAGGAGATGGAGGAATCTGCTGCGCATGCTGGCAAAGCCATGCTGATGGCCATCATGTTTATCTATGCCATTCTTGCAACCCAGTTCCGTAGCTTCCTACAACCACTGGCCATCATGTCATCGCTGCCATTAGCCATGATTGGGGTGGCGCTGGGCTTGTTCCTGACCAACAGCACCCTGAACGTCATGTCAATGATCGGGATCATCATGTTGATGGGGTTGGTCACAAAAAATGCCATTTTGCTGATTGACTTCACCAAGCAGTCGATGGAGGAGGGTATGTCACGTACTGAGTCGATTGTCGCTGCAGGTCGCATTCGCCTCCGTCCAATATTGATGACAACGGCAGCCATGGTATTGGGGATGATGCCCGTTGCGCTTAGCAAAGACATGGGGGAAGGCTATTCTTCGATGGCGAATGCCGTCATTGGTGGTGTGATCACTTCCACATTACTGACTTTGATTGTGGTCCCCGTTGTTTTCACTTATCTGGATGCCTTGGGTGAGCGTATCAAACAAAAATGGGTTAGTCCCGACGACGTTCAACCAACAAGCGAGCAAGCATGTTTGAAGTAAATATCAGCCAAGATATTGATACCGTCAACTACAGGAGTCTTGCTCAGCAACTGAGCGGGTTACTGAGCGGCGAACGCGATTTCATTGCCAACAGCGCTCAGTTTTCTGCATTCATCTATCAGGCACTTCCAGTGCTCAACTGGGCGGGCTTCTATTTATATGATGGCAAGGAGCTGGTGCTCGGCCCCTTCCAGGGCAAGGTTGCTTGTGTGCGTATCCCATTGGGGCGAGGTGTATGTGGCAGTGCCGCGCTTCGACAGGAAACCATCCTGGTTACAGATGTTCACGCTTTTGATGGGCATATTGCTTGTGACAGCGCTTCCAACTCAGAGATTGTCCTACCGATTCTGAAGGACAATCGACTGATTGGGGTTTTCGATATCGACAGCCCCCAGCTAGCCCGCTTTAGCGAACGCGACCAAGCCGGGCTGGAGGGATTGCTTTCCATTTATAAGGAGAGCACGGATTTTCCTGTCATGTAGGCAAGAAGTGTGGTCCATCCTAAAAAAGCCGGCGGAAATCGCCGGCTTTTTTGCTGAAGACGAGGATTGAGCGCGGGGTGGTTGGCGAGCCTGCAAGGCTTGCCGGTTTTAGGTTATAATAAAATCAACGCCTTATAAAAAAGTATTAAAAAAGTAGCACTTGGAAGTTGACGAGTATGAAGAGGGTGAGTATAGTTCGGCCTCTCTCGCAGCGACGCGGCGAAACGAATAGATGTTTTGACTGCGCAACTGAATGATCTTTAACAAAAAAATACAGTC
>NZ_SCOH01000054.1 GCF_005503445.1 Chitinivorax sp. B
GGCGGAACAGTTGCTCGCCATTGAACATGAGCTGGCCAGTCGTCGAGCCAAGGTTGAGCATGTGTTTTTCGATCTGAAAGTACGCTTCGGGTATGCCAAGGTGCGTTACCGGGGGCTGGTGAAGAACCTCAGCCGATTTTTGTGCCTGGCGGCCTTGTCCAATGTGTTACGTGCCGACCACTATTGACGCCGCCAGCGGCTGATTGCGCCTTAAACGGGCTTTTGAGGTGCCATACGCGCCTAAATCACTAGGAATTCACTGAAGTTTGATGAAATTCGGTCTGACTCTGATTCGTGCAGAGATGCCTTAACGCTATCTATTGGTGTGAATAGACCATTAAAACGTGGTGGTTTATCTGCTCTGTATTTATGAATAATCATGCTGTTATGTAATTAAATTCCAGCACCGTAAATTTGTTGACCACCTTGCAAGCGGGTTGATATCTTGATCAGGCTGTATCGCTAATCCGCAATATTTTTCGTATCCCCTCACCATCTGGATCGATCAATCCCTGTTTTCCAATCTGCACCGCTACTTTGCTGTTTTCATCGTCGTTTTCTTGGAGAAACAAAATGAATGCAGAAACACATGCTGTGACTGGAATTGCCACCTTTGAAGTCAAGTTTGATGCCGGCTCATCTGTACCATCAAAACGAATTTATGCCAATGGGAGAATGCAAACCAGGGTATTGGTCATGATCCGCGGCAAGGATGGCCAGGGTAACGAGGTGCCGTTGGATGCGACAACGCTCAGTAAAATTAAGCTCATTCGGTACAACGGTGGCGACGACTTGCAAGGTGGCTGGAGCGCGTCCAAGACGGAGAACAGCTACGAGCACGAGTTTCCGAGCCTGGTGTTCTCGGACAACGATCTTCAAGAGTTCGGTGCTAAACAGGCGGACTTCGATATCGAGACCGTACATGAACAACTCGAAGTGGAGCGCGGTGGGGTCAATCCAGCCGGGCACGCCACCGCGCAGATTGAACCGCAGCGTGTGGATTTCTGGGTGACCACCTCAAGTACGGGTACGCTGCAGATTGCTGCGGCAGTGACATTGCCGGGTGGTGCCGTCGTTAAAACCAACAATACCGGTACGCCCGGCATGACCTTCAACAGCAGTGTTACAGTGGAGGGTAAAACGCCTGAGAGTTATTCCATTGAAGCATTCAAATTCGATGAAGTGTTGAAGCAAGGCAACACAGACACTGAGTATCGCACCTACAACTACTACATTGGATTGTTTCCTGCAGGTCGGCAGCTCAAGCTGGTCAAGTGGTTTCACGCAAATGGTGGTACCGGCGATGGGCAATACTGGTTCTATGGTTCTGGGAAGGTTGATCATTGGCACACCATCGCTTTGAATGGTTGGCTGAATCAAACCGGTCGCTCAAAATGGGAGGTCACCACATCAAGTGGTCGCTATCTCAGTGTACCGATCAATGATCGATCAGGCCAAATTACCGTTACCCAATTTATTAACAGAAAGAACTGGTACCTGACCAGCGTTAAAACGGGCAACTTTGATTTCAGCGTCCACGATCTCTATGGCACTGAACATAGACTGCGCATTCGGACGGTGATATCAGACCGCGCCTTCATTCTCGAAAAACGTTAATCCAGCAAATTGAAACGCACGGGACAGTCAATGCTCATTGGCTGCCTCGTCGTGGATGGTGTTATCGCTTGATTCTAACTGTCATGGAGCACCGGAATGCAAACCAATCCCGTAGGCGCTGTCTATTCGAATGCATTTAACTTCAGCAATTTTGTGTCAACAGGTGTCGATCCACGAACAGGGCAGTACACGGTTTCGCTGTCGTTGGGTGAAATTCGGTCCGCCGCACTGAATGGCCCAACACTACCCCTCACCCTGTCGTTTAATCCGTTGAGTGGTGAGGATGCTGGCTATGGTACCGGATGGTCACTCAATTTGACCCGTT
This sequence comes from Chitinivorax sp. B, assembly GCF_005503445.1. Taxonomy (NCBI): domain Bacteria; kingdom Pseudomonadati; phylum Pseudomonadota; class Betaproteobacteria; genus Chitinivorax; species Chitinivorax sp. B. The sequence continues at coordinate 1,943 of NZ_SCOH01000054.1, forward strand.
ATAATAGCGTTACCAAGGTATTGACGTTGTCTACCGGTGAGCGTTTCAAAGCGATCGAAACCGTAGAGGGCCTTCGGCTGGTCGACCAAAAGTTGCAGTGCTTCCGGGTGGTGAAACAAGGCAATGGCTACCGGGTTTTACACAAAGATGGCACGATTGAAGAACTGGCCTTTCAGGCAGGTAGCTATACCGCGGTGTCGATCCGAATCATCGCGGCAAATGGTGTCCCGGTGATATTGAGCTATACACAATTTGCCGGACAACCCACACTGGCCAGTATTCAGGATCACCAACAACGTTTGCTACTCGTCATCGAACGCCCCAATATCAGTAACGTGATCCTCAAATTGTTTCCGGATAGCGCTGACCATGCCGAATTCCGAATGACATTGAGCAACCAGTTGGCAACGACCCTGGCGCTTCCCGCCCATGCGGGGCAATGGACGTTTCAATATGAGTTACATGGGGGATGCCAAGTGATTTCCCGTGTGATCACTCCAACCGGGGCATCGGAAAGTTTGCAGTACAAAGATGACGGGCATCAGCTACCCCCTGGCGCGCCTGTCGCATACTTGCCTCATGTCATTTCCCACCTGATTTACCCGGGCCAGGATCAGCCTGCTATCACCAAGACCTACCAATTCTCCGATCGAAACTTTCTGGGATTTGGCGTGTTGAGTGACTGGTCCGATGATGGCGACAACCTCTATCGCATCAATACCCAATATGACTATCGGTCAACCGAGCGGATTTTTCTGGACAGTGAGCGCTTTGTTGCCACGGAACGCATCTATAACCACTGCCATTTGCAAACGGAAGAAACCATCCGTCAAGGTGCCGCCGAAACCGCCACCTTGACTACGTATCATCTGGATGCGACAACGTCCTTTCTGGACCCCAATCAGCCTGCCTATTGTCAACTGCCTAAGCGCCGCATCATCCAGTATCGCGATGGCACTTCCCGCCAAACCCGCCAGGAGGTGGTGGAAACCGATTTTGATGACTATGGCAACTTACTGAAACACGTTGATGCGACCGGGGTGACGACAGAACACACCTACTATCCACGTGAAGGTGAACCCGGTTGCCCAGCAGATCCCTCGGGTTTTGTGCGTTCAGTTAAGCGCACCCGGATTTCCCCAGCCCGCGGAGAGGGGTACGAATCGGCGCCAGCTAAAGAAACACAATATCAGTACCAGCAGATGTCTGGGTTCGAGATGCAGGGGACGTTTCTACTGACAAGCAGGCAGCAGACATTTGAGCAGGATGCCGCTCAATTGCTGCCGATCACGACAGTGAGTTATCAGTATTTGCAGGCTCCGATGGATGCGGTGATGCATGGGCGGTTACATCAGCATCAGCTTGCGGTGATAACTACCGCCAATGATTTTGTCACCACGACCACACATGACTATGCAATGGCACGAGATACGTTAACGCTGGTGGCGACGCTGACCAGTTACGATGGCCTGACCACAACGCAGTCCCGAACGATCTCGGCGTTCACCGGGCTTGAACAGGAAGTTCACAACCCCGAGGGGATGCACCTGAGTTACCGATATGATGCATTGGGGCGGGTTGTGTCAGAAACATCGGCACCAGGTACCGCATTTGAAGCGAGCCGCCAATACGTCTATACACCTGCTGTGGACAACATTCCTGCCAGCAGGACCACCATCGATATCAATGGTATGCGGGTGCGTCATCAATATGATGGCCTGGGTCGCGTCATTCGTGCCCTGCGGGAAGATACTGACGAGGGTGGCCAATTGGCAAGCACTTGGCGCTTGACTGAGGAGACGCACTATAACACCTTAGGTCAAATCGACCGGGTCGTGGAGGTCGACTGGATAACGGGAAATGCCATTCGCAATGGTCGGGTATTGACATACGATGAGTGGGGGCACGAATGCAGCATTGTGTACGACAACGGGGTTCGCGAACATATTGAGTACGATCCCATTGCCCGTGCGACAACGCAATGGCTGGCTGGTCAGGGCAAAACCGTGACGCGGCACAATGCCTTCGATCAACCCATCGACAGGGCTCGCATGGACAGTCAGGGGAACGCCGTCGGTAAGATCGTTTATGGCTATGATGGTTTCGGACGGACATGCCAGGAAACGGATGCCGTCGGCAACCAAACACGTTACCAGTATGACGCTTTTGACCGACTGACGACCACCACCTTGCCCGATGGTAGCCAGGTCGAAACCAGCTACGCGCCCCATACTGTGGACGCCAAACCGGTCTCGATGCAGGTGAATGGTCAACGGATAGGTGAGCAAACCTTCGATGGGCTGGGTCGTCTGGTCTCGCGGACTGTCGGCGGACGACAGCATGTTTTTCAATACCGGGGCGGTGCACCTAAACCAGCCGGGGAAACCACGCCGGACGGCACCTCGATTACCTACCAGTATCAGCCAGAATTGGAATTTGCACTGATAGGGCGGCGTGTTGATGACGCGGTGGATACATTCCAATACCAGCCAAGGAGTGCACAGCTGACGGTGGCCGCCACCACAGCGCAAACGCAGCGGCGCGAATACTACCCATCGGGTCTACTGCGCACAGCGCATACCGGTACCGGTGGTGAGGAAACGCAAAGTAGTTATCGATATTCTCTGAACGGTCGCCCCCTGAGTTACACCGGCATTGACGGTGGCGAGCAGCTTATACACTACGATGAATTCGGCCGTGCCGTTAGCCTTCACGCGGGTAGCCTCCGAACGACTGTGACGTATGATGTACAGAGCAGACCGGCCAAAATCTTGGTCAAGGATCAAGCCACTGACGTCACGGTGACAACCATCATGCAATATGATGATTTCGGACGTGAAGTGCAGCGAACCCTTGAGGTGGCCAAGCAGGCAACGCAAACCCTCAGTCAGTGCTACACCGCGACCGACAAGATCTCACGGCGTACCCTGAGGTCCGGCGACACGCTACTGCGGGACGAACACTTTGACTATGATCCACGTGGACGGCTAACGTCCTATCAATGTGCAGGCCCCTTGCCACCAACGGATAGTGCTGGCAAGCGGATCGTTCGCCAAATCTTTGCATTTGATGCATTGGACAACATCGTGCGAGCGGAAACTGTGTTTCCTGACGGTGCAAATACGGCAACCTACGCCTATGCCGACTTTGACCCGACCCAACTGGTGGCGGTAACTAACTCTCATCCGGACTATCCGCCAAGCATCCGATTGGACTATGACGCTGCGGGCAATCTGTTGAAAGATGAACGGGCCCGACAACTGCAATATGACGCTTTAGGACGTTTACAGTTGGTTACCGGCATCGATGGGAACGGCACTTGCCATTATGGTTACGATGCGACAGACCGGCTAATCCACCAAACCACTGCAGCGGGGCCGGCACGACATTTACATTATCGAGACGGACGAATTGCCCATGAAATCCAGGGGACGAACCACATCACCGTATTGCAGTTAGGGGGCCAATGGCTGGGACAATACGATGAACAGCATGCATCCAATTCCTTGTTGTTAGGTACTGATCGTCAGCAATCGCCCCTGAGTATTGTCAGTGACGCACAGATACAGCAGCCGGCGTTTACCCCCTACGGCGATTCCTTGCAATTGTTGCAGTCAGCGTCAGTGCTGGGATTTAACGGTGAGCGCATTGATCGTGTCACAGGCTGCTATCAGCTGGGGAACGGATGTCGTACCTACAACCCTCGCCTGATGCGATTCCACAGCCCAGATAGTCTGAGCCCGTTTAGCGGTGGCGGGTTGAATCCCTACGCATATTGCCTGGGCGATCCGATCAACCATGTCGATCCAACTGGGCAACTTAACTGGAAATCGATTCTGGGCATCGTGTTGGGTGCGGTGGGGGTTGCGCTGGCCGTGGTGTCATTGGGCACCGGCGCAGCCATCTCCGCGGGTCTGATCTCGGCAGGGGCAACCTTGACGGCCTTTGCAGCGACAGGCTACGTGTCGGCGGGGCTGGCGTTGGCGGGGATAGCCGCGGGTGCAACCGGCATTGCCTCGGCAGCTTTATCAGAAAAGGATTCCAATGCCTCGAATATACTGGGGTGGGTATCACTGGGCTTGGGGATTGGCTCATCCGTGTTGGGTGGACTGAGTGCCGGAATCGGTTCTGGTGTCAGTGCGACAACCCGGGCGTGGGCTGCGGGCGCGGCAGCAACCGGGGTGTTGGCCGGTGGCGCTGACGCTGCGTCGAAATTGCTTGTGGATGTCAGCCCCCTCGCTTCAGAAATCCTGAGCTGGGTGTCGTTGGGACTGGCGGCCGGGGCGGTGGCGGGTGGCTTGGGCACGACGCGCCGCGTTGGGCATGTCAGTCGCCAGTATGGCGCGAACCACTTCCCTGACGCTGCAGGACATTTTGGCACGGCCGGGAGCTATCAATCACGGCCCCATGCTGTACCAACCCACCGCATGAGATCGGTTATTGGCGACATGGCCGATCAGTTGGCCGGTTGGATGCAACCAATGACGGTGGCCACACCCACGGAATTTCGTCGTATCCGTGAACTGGCTATAGGATAATTTCAACCTGATGGTGTGGGGTGTTATCAACATGGGTACTACATGGACCATTGTTGTCAGTGCCCCACAGGATCGTTGTTGAGTGGATCGCCTCGAAGATTCCTGGATTTTTCAAATGAATAGCTTGGTCACTCAGGGCTAGACATGATGCTACTTCGGTTAGGTTTGTTCTATCTCACTTCGCCGACCTTCTGCCACAGTCACACTCCATATCCCTGTGAGCTCAACCATTTTCGGAGTCCATCCAAACAAAACACGAATCATCCAACATAAGCCAGCTCTTGGTTGGAAGAAGATGTGGAAAATCCAGTTTTCAAAGGCAAAATCTGGCGGTTTTCATATCCACCGGGTTTCCAAACGCCACGTCGATGCTCATCCCTACCGCCATTCCCCCGCAGTTCCAGTGAAAAGCCTGACACGCAAGACAGCACTTTCTTCATTGTCACCGCTTCCGGGGTAACGTATTAGTCACTGTGTCGGTTGAGGCTTGTAACAGCGACTGCCTTACCAACTGTCGAACCATACCCGTATCTGCCTATACTGAATCTTTGATGTGACCGCGACGCGGCATGCGACGCGGTCAGGTGTAGGAGAAGGGCGATGCGCATCTCACAAAGGCTGGTAGCCGTATTTGCGGTGATTGTTTCGTGCCTGGCTCTGATGATGTTGTTGGGGACCTGGAAGCTGGCGTCCTTGAACAAAGCTGTCACCATCGTCACTGCCAGCAGTATGCCGGCAGTGCAGTATTCTCTTGCGATGCGTGCCGAGGCCATTGATATGCGCAATCGTGAAACGCAGTTGCTGATTGCCAAGAATCCGGAAGATCTCAAGGAGACGGAAGGACGGTTACAAAAGAATCTGGCGTCCTTACGCAAATACGAAGCAGCGTATCGGCCCTTGGCAGATCTCGAGCAAGAGCGTGCCAATATGGACAGCTACGATAAAAAGCTCGATATCTACCTGAAATCCCATGCGGAATTTCTGAAACTAGTTGAAGCCGGCAATACTGATGATGCAGTGCAATTTTTCCGGAAAGAAGGGCGCAGTGCCTTCCGGGATTTTCTGCCAACCCTTGATGCAATCGTCAAGTTCAATCAAGAGGAAGCTACCACCAATGCTCAGCGGGCTGCAGACGATTATGCCAGCGGCCGCAATATGTTGTTGATTATTGGCGCCATGGCACTGTTATTTAGCGCTGTCATGTCGGCTTGGCTATTCCGGTCGATCACCCGTCCCGTTGGCCAATTGCAACAAACCATCAAGGAAATCCAGACCGATCTGGACTTTACCCGTCGTGTCACCGTTGATGGCAAAGATGAGATTGCAGAAACAGCAACCTCCTTCAATCAATTGGCTGACCACGTTCAACACACCATCCAGGATGTTTCTCTGGCATGCAATCGTTTGGCTGAACTAGTGCGGGAATTGGCACACTCTGCAGAAGAAGTATCCAGTGGGTCACAGCATCAGACGGATGCTTCCAGTTCAATGGCCGCAGCAATTGAAGAATTATCAACCAGCATTGCTCAAGTGTCCGACAGTGCGGCGCAAACTTTGTCGATCTCATCGATAGCTGGAGGCCGGGCACGTGAGGGCTGCAATGTCATTCGTAGTACCTTGACCGAAATGCAGCACATTGCGGAAATGATCCAGCAGGTGGCCCAGTCGATCCAAGAACTGGGGCATCGTTCCGTGGAGATCAATGGCATTGTGCAGGTAATCCGGGAGGTAGCGGATCAAACTAATCTCTTGGCGTTGAATGCGTCCATTGAGGCAGCCCGTGCGGGTGAGCAAGGCCGTGGTTTCGCAGTGGTGGCCGATGAAGTCCGCAAACTGGCTGAACGGACCAGCACTGCAACCGGTGATATTGGAAGCAAGATTGCCGCGATTCGGACATCCACCGAACAGGCGGCCAGTGGTATGGATGATGCTGTTAACCAAATGGATCGCGGCGTACGATTGGCACAAACAGCTGGCGACACGATCAAGGAGATCACCGGTGATGCGGACCGCGTCGAACAGGAAGTCACAACTATCTCGTCTGCCTTGCGGGAGCAGAATGTCGCTAGCCAGCAGATTGCAACATCGGTGGAACAGATTTCCCAACTTACCGAACACAACAGTCGTGTCGCCACGATGACATCCCGGCTGGCCATCGAATTGGAAAAAATTGCCAGCACACTCACCGCCCAGATCGCACGGTTCAGAGCCTAACCGGACATCGGAAGCGCCTGTTCACATGTTTTGATACGTGCTCCCTGGGCACGCGTTCAATACTGGGGGCAGGTTCTCACGCTGGGTACTCGCCAAGCTGGATACATCCAGTACCGGATGAATTCCCGTTTCTTCCGGCCTAGCCAGGTCTATCATGAAATCTGGCGCCGGTGATGTTCAACCTGATCCGGTCGCGGTCAGCTATCGCCACGATGTCATTGATTCCCTTCCTTGATGAGCGTTGATCATGATCGAATCGCCCTCTCCCCTCCCCGTCTCTCATGTACTCCATTCATCGCTGGCTTTGCTGGCTGCGGCACCGGTGGGCCTGTATGTGACGGATACGCTGGGCAGTTGCATCTATGCCAATCCTCGCTGGTCTGACATCTCCGGTATGCCAGCTTGGCAGGCGCTGGGCCAGGGCTGGGTGCAGGCTTTGCATCCTGAGGACCGGGAGCGGATTTACCAGCGTTGGTCGGAGGTGGCCAATGAGCAGACCGAGTTTGAAGACGAGTATCGCTATCTCCGGCCCGATGGGACCATTCGTTGGCTGCATGGCGTCGCCCGGGTTTTCCGGCAAAGCGATGGCGAAATTGGTGGCTATATTGGCACGGTCACCGATATCACCCATCGCAAGGTCCTGGAGCAGGCCCGTGAACGGCAAAGCCAAGTGATGGAGGCGATTACGCGCTGCAGTCCCTTTGGCATCTTTCACCTGTCGGCACAGGGGCACATTATGTCGATGAATCCTGCAGCGGAACTGATGTTCGGTCACCGTAGTGACGAAAGCTGTGGACAATTGCTGGAGACGATTTGCCCCCATCCGCCCAAAGGAGACCCCTCCAGCCCCGCATGGCAACGAACACTGCTGAAACGTCCTGCCTATCAGCCTGGTTTGTTTGAGGAACGTGTCTGTCAACGTCGTGATGGTACGTTATTCCCGGTACGCCGAGCGGCCTCGCTGTTGGTGGATGCAGAGGGACGATCGCTGGGCCGGCTGGAGGTCATGCAGGACATTGGACTGGAAATCGAGCTACGAGAGGCGCTGGTTGCGCGGGAAGCCAGACTGAAAGGCATTCTGGACCATGTCACCGATGCCATCTTCACCATTGACCAAGCCGGCAACCTGCTTTCCACCAATCCCGCCTTGGCTCGGTTGTTTGGCTATTCCGTCACCATGCTATTGGGGCAGCCATTGGACATGTTGCTCCCCCGCTTCCGCGAGTCGGACAGTCGTGGTTTTATCGACACCATCAGCCAGACACCGACTGGCGTGACCGATGAGCATGGGCACTGGGAAATGACCGCCCGCCACCGGAATGGAGCCACCTTCCCAATACACTTGAGTCTGGCCGCTTACATCATGGGCGAGCAGCGCCAATTCACCGGCGTCCTACATGATCTGCGGCAGTTGAAGGAACGGGAAGCACACCTATGCTTGCAATTGCAGCGCGTTCTGGAAACCAACGTACAGATGTTATGCGAAACGGGCCGCCTGGAAGCGCAGAATGATGCGCTCAGTAAACTGGCCGGGATCGACGAAGCAACCGGGTTGAGCAATCGGCAGCTATTTGAGCAGCAGTTAACCACGGCGTGGCTGCACCACCTGCAGTTGGCGCGGCCACTGGCATTGCTGCGTCTGGATATCGACCGGTTCGAACCTTGTTTCACGTCCATCCCGCCCAGCCAACGGCAGACGTATCTGGGCCAGATCGCCACCGCACTGTCACAAGGGGTGACCCGCACCGGTGACATGTTGGCGCAATATGGCGAAGGCCGCTTCGTCGTCATGTTGACCAATACCGGCGAGGTGGGCGCTCTGATGGTCGCCGAACGGCTCCGACTCTTGATCACATCGTTACCACACCAACCACCGCCCGACTTTGCTGATCCCCTTACCCTGAGCATTGGGGTGGCATCAATGGTACCAACCCATCAGGAACAACCCGCGCATCTGGTCATGATGGCCGACCAGGCATTGTTCCTGGCGCAACGTAACGGCTGTAATCAGGTGTCATGTTTTCTGGATAGATAACTTGCGAGGTCGAACTGATTCAGTGCATCGCTGACCGCCACGTACGATTTGGCCACTGCCTTTTCGATCCCATCACCGAGATGAAGGTGCACCCGACGAACTGGGTCTGGACTGACAATCATGAGCGGCCAAACACGGTGTTTGTGGCTACCATCCAGAGTCGAAAACTGGCTGTGACCGCATGCGCTCTACTTCTTGCGACCACTTAAATCGGGGGGATTATCCTTCGTCTTGGGTGTCCGTTTCGGCTTGTTTGTACTTCCTGTTTGTTGCTTGTTCCGGGCTGGCGCCTTTAGCCGTATGTTCTCGGCCTGTAGTGCCACCAGGTTTGCTTCGCGTTCAATGAGATGCTGTTTGCAAAGAACCAATTCATTTTGAAGATGCAGGTAACTTGCCCTTGCTTCACCCAACGCACCTTCAAACTTGCCAAGGTTCCGCCCTTGCTCGGCCAGCTGTTCAAGCAGCTTGATATTCTCCTTCCGTAAGTGATCGAGCTGCTTGGTCATGCTTTGGCTCAGGTTCTCCAGTTCCTTTTTTGTCTTTGCACTGGTAGTACGTTCTCGATCCATGTCCAGCAAGGCATGGCGTTCAAGGTCTGTATAACGCATTTCTGCCAGCAATTGAGCCTGGTGTACTTTTTCAAGTTCAGCGGCAAAGTCCAGGCGCGCTCTTTCCAAAGATGCGCTCAGTTCATCCCGCTGAGCTTGGATTTCTACCAAACGCGCATTCAGGGATAGTTTTGCTGATTGCTCCGCCATCAGTTGTTCTTCAAGGACGTCATATTCTCGCTGCAGTGACTGCAAAGCATCTTTCACCTGCTCGGATTCAGCCTCTGCCTGCTTGGCCATCAGTTGGTGTTCCACCGAAACAGCTTGCGCTTCTTTCAAGGCCTCCGTCATGTCGGCACGAAACATTGCCAAGCTCTCGTTGGCATTGGATAGCGCTTCGCGCCACAACGCTGCCAGCAACTCTCCCGCGGTGGCCTGCAATGCATCCGGCAAGTCCGGGTGCTCGATGCGAACCCGGCTTTTTTCACGCAAATCTTCCCAAAATTGGGCAAGTGCAGCGGCGGGTGCACTCATGCTGCCCTTTCGAACCAACTGATACAAACGGTTGGCAGTTGGAGTAATGCCATGCCGGAAAAACATCATGGCGCAAACCTCGCGATAGAGGTCTTGCGTGTCAGTGAAATTGGCCCGCAATGACTCCACGTCATGCTGCAGTTGCTGGTTGGCATTCATGAGAAATGCACCTCGCCGATAGAATTAACAAATAATATTACATATTATGTTGCATTTCTTGATTTTCATAAAATAAATTAGACATTATTGTTCTAATGTCTAAAATATGAATGATTGCAATGCCTATTCATGACTCCAATGGTTACCCAATGCAAAATCCTAGTCATCCCGTCATCAGCACTCCCCTCATGGCACCACTTGATATGCTGCAATTACCGTCAGAACTGGATGGCAGCCTGGGCGCCAACCGAGCCAAGTGCCTGTCACAAATCACCGCGGACAAAGACATAGAAGCGGTTGCCGCTTGGCTGGCGCAATTTGCTGACAGCCCAGCAACGTTCTCCAATTACCGCAAAGAGGCAGAACGACTGTTGTTGTGGGCTGTATTTGAACGTGGTAAACCCCTTTCCTCGCTGGCAAATGAGGATTTCCTGGCGTATCGGGTATTCCTGATGGACCCTCAACCCACGGACCGATGGGTTCAAGCAGGTGGAAAGCGCCTGTCGCGCGCGCATGCACAATGGCGGCCCTTTGCCGGGCCGCTTTCCATGGCGAGCGTACGTCAGGCATTGGTGACACTGAATGTCATGTTGTCCTGGCTGGTGGAGGCCGGTTATCTGGCAGGCAATCCGTTGGCCCTGTCCCGACATCGCCGACGCCATGCTGCACCACGGGTTACACGCTATCTGGATAACAATTTATGGGCAGAGGTCGTCGCGACCATCGAGGCACTGCCGCGTGACACGCGGCGAGCGTGCGAACGTGCTGACCGGATCCGCTGGCTGTTTTCGCTGTTCTACTTGGCAGGGGTACGAATTTCGGAGGTGGCGAACAATACCATGGGCGGTTTCTTCGAACGCAGCACTTCGGATGGCTCCCGATGGTGGCTCGATATCATCGGCAAAGGCAATAAACAACGCCTAGTGCCCGTATCAACAGAACTAATGGCGGAACTGATTCGCTATCGCCGCAGTCATGATCTGACGTCCCTACCCTATCCGGGTGAGATGACACCTTTGGTATTACCCATTGGCGGGAGAAATGTCCCGCTAAAACGGGCCGCCTTGCATGAGATCGTCAAAGAGGTTTTTAACCTGACTGCACAACGTGCCGCCCTGTCTGATCCAAGCCCCGGAGGACAAGCCCGTGCTGAGCGACTTCAGCAAGCCTCAGCCCATTGGCTACGGCATACCGCCGGCACACACATGGCCAATGCCGGTGTGGATTTGCGCTTTCTACGTGACAACCTGGGGCATGAGAACCTGACCACTTCTTCAGGCTATCTTCACTCAGAGGATGATGCACGCCACCAAGCCACGACCACTGCCCTGCGAATTGACTGGCATCAGCCATAAGCCTGGTTCAAGTTGGCTTAAAAAGCGTTATGCCAACCCAGCCCCATCGGGATACATCGGAGCTGGGTGACATCATTTACTCTCGTATCGAGATAAGCCGGTATGCTGGATTGGCTACAATGTCAGCTTCTGTATATGGAAAGCGGGAGAATCGCTTGGGGTTGTACAGCCCGATCGTTTGATCTGCAAAATGCGGGCTGGCAGGATCAGTGGACTGACCATAGGTCAACATACCCTCTGCGATCGGACCATCACTGCTCCAGGTAACGGTTTGCAGGTAACTTGGGCCATTGGTTACTTCGGTGTAACCGGTGCTGGTCAAATCGGTCATGGCAAGCTGATTGAAGCAACCGGCCAGATCGTCACAACCATGCAATGGAATGCGCTGACCTTGACGCATGACATATTGCCATTCCCCCAAAGCCGTGTCGGGGTCAATGCCCATCAGGCTGAGACGCCTGACTGCCAGGGCCAGCTGGTGTAGCAGTTGTTGTTGCACAGCGGGCTGCGCAATATTCAAAGTGTTGGGCGTATTGATTGGATCGCGGATATCAAATGGTATGGCCCACAAGGTATCGAGCCGATAGACAGATCGCCAGAACTCATAGAACAACACAGCCCCTCGGCTATCCAGATTTGCTTTGCGATCCCACTTTGCCAACACATTGCAGGCTGTCGCCAAATTGACTGTTTCGCCGTTGGTCAAGATCACCGCTGGTGTGGCTTGGCATGCTGCAACCAAACTATCCAATGCCAGCTCAGCAGCGTATACGCGGTTACCGAACATGACTGACTGTAACGTAGCCAAGCTATCAAATCCCCTGCCTGGCAAACCATCCGTTCCGGCAAGTCGTTGTTGAATTTGCAGAATACCCAGGCGAGTACGCAAGCTGCGTTCTGACTCGATAGCCCCAAAAACAGGCGAAAAACCAGTCAACGGTTGATAGGGATTACTGAGCCAATAGCTGTCGTTGCTATTGGCTACATAATCGGTTCGTTGCAGATAAGGCATGGCAGTACCTGCATACAGACCGGACTCCACCGCGCTGGCATCAACAGTCCAGTTACAGTCTGATCGGCTGCCATCCAGCACGATCAACCCGACCTGTTGCCAGACTGCCTGTGAGGTCGGGGATTGCATACATTGTTGGAAATGCACATCAGAGACATTAGGCGTGCTGCCAATGTCAGCATACAACGTATCGCCCTGTCGATCCGCCATGATGGTGTTGACCCATGGTAGGCCGCTGATCCGTTGCAGGACCTGCTTTGCATCACCAGTGCTGGTTGCACGATTGAGACCCAGCCATTGGTCCAGCATGCGGGCATTATGCAGATTGGCATCACGCAAGCTGAATGCCTGATTGATCGACCAGTCAAGATTTGGTGGATTGATCAGCATCGGACCGAAATGAGAGAAATACACACGGCGACGGATGGTTTCTAGCTGGCCTGTGCTGTTCTTGGCTGCAACCTCGACGGTTTTGACGGTCATTTTCCGCCATTCGCCGTCGTGACGATAGCGAGTCGGATCATTCGGATCCAGTGTCAGCTCAAATAAAGTGAAACGCTGGGTGGCGGAGACCGTATGGCTCCAGGCAACATGCTGGTTGAATCCCATGACCACAGTAGGCATGCCGGTAATGGTGACGCCCATGACATCCAGCTTGCTTGGTATCGTCAAATGCAACTGATAGAAGCGATTGCCAGTCGCCCATGGAAAATGAGGGTTACCCAACAACATGCCTCGCCCGTTGGTCGTGGCATCCCGCCCAAGTGCGTAGGCATTGGAGCCAAAAGGCTTGTTGCGGATCTGCCCGAGCTGACGCAAGGCATCAGGTGCAGGCAATGTAGCACTGGCGTAATGTTTGGCTTGCTGAGACAGCGCAGTGGCGGGAGGTTGTGCAGCCACAATACCCGCCAGTAAGGCACCACCAGAACCCTGAATGGCTTTTTCCGCCATGAGTCGGTAAATGTCTGTCAGCGTGATCGGCCGCAGCCAAGGCTGACCGCGACATTCAGCATGACCGCCATCGGTTTCTCGCAAATAGCGGTTATAACCCGTCACATATCCACGCAGCAGGTCGCGCGTATCTTCCGATATTTGCGTGTAATCACGCTGCAAGGTGTCATCATCAAGGTAGGCTTTGAAAAAGACGTCACTACTGAGATTGTCCACCTGGTTGAATGCCACACTGACAGTACCATCAGCGCCGAAATAGCGCGACCGCTCACCATTCACGGTCACCACATGATCAGCCATCAGGCACAAATTATCCTTGGCATAGACATAACCGGCACCATAACCCAGGCTGGCATAGTTGTCCGCTTTGATGTGCGGTATGCCCCATTGGGTGTAGCGAATAGATGCAGAAAACTGACTGGTATCCTCATTGTCCGAATTACACCCTGCCAATCCTGACAACGCTGAGCCAATCAATACCCATGTAACAAGCCTCGCGGGAAAACGAACAAAATGGCATGGCAGATTCGTCAACGACATTTTTTTCATGAATTAGTGGCTTCCGGCAATATCGCATCCCCTATCTGGTGGATGTCGGCATGTATGGTCAATAGTTAGGCATAACAAATGGCCGGCCTGATCAAGATAGCGGCCATCAAAAGCATGGCCGCCATCTTGAAAATGGACGTTGAGTGACCCGCACTTCCACAACCAGGCCACTGAAACACGCCACTATACAGTTGATCTGCGGTCACTTAACACGTCCGTACCGTTTGCACATCACAGGTTGACCCATCATGTCATTTGGCCGGTACGTGCCACTACCGCTCATGCATACAAACTACAAGCCCCCTGGTATGAGCGTCAATCGATACTTTTCACGCCCAGGCAGCAATGCGCCTGATCTCCCATTGGCCCAAGCATCGTGTCCGGCCAGGAAATAAGGGCTCATCGGATGGCCACTCTGTCCACCGGGCATGTTGAACAGGCCTAGTGCTTCATTGCCTGGTGACACCGCCAAGCGTTCAGATTGTCCAAAATCCGGGGCGGAGACTCGAGGCACATTATCATCGCCAGGCATTGGCTGATTCGGTGCTTTGAGCGCACCACCGAATACAGGTAATAACTCTGCAAATGGGTGCTGAATATTGGACGTATTTACTTTACCCCATTGCAATTCGGACAAGGTAGACGAGTTCGCCATCAACGTCTTGATGGCACGATCAACCGCAGCCAGTTGAACCTCACGCCACGCCTTGCCATTTGGAAGCCAACCTGACGGATGTCTGTCGAGAAGCGCCAGTGCAACCACCATCCAACGCGGGTTGGCCAACGAATAGGACAAGCCAGGCTGTTGCTTGGACATTTGCTGGTCGATCGCCCCAAACAGCGCAACATAGACGGCATCTGCATACGCCCTGGTCAGCACGTAGGCAGCGGAATCCAGATCTGCGCCCAATGCCGTGTCCCGCTGCAGGATCTGTTTGAATTCCTGTCGCAACGGGCTAGCCTTGATAGCTTGCTCATCCAGCACCGACAACGCACTTTCACGCCATTTTGTTGCATAGTCGGAACGGGTGACCAGCGAAATATCCAGCGCCTTCTGCTCTGACAATGCACTTTCACGCATCAGTGCATTGCCGATGGCCAACGATCGGGTGCCCAGGTCCGCGCCGCCATCGCCAATCTTGCGATAATGTGTCCCATCCAATTGACGATTGTTTCCATTCCATAACAGCTGACTGGTCGGGTTAACGATCTTCGGGTATTCAGATACATCCAAAACCGGCGCCGTCACCAACCCTTGTCTGGTACGTAACGGAAAACTCTCCTCAAAGCCCGCAGACCTTGCCGGCAACAGACCCGCAATCGTCCATCCGATAGATCCGCCTGCATCTGCAAGCAGCATGTTCTGGGATGGTATCCCGATTCCAGCGGCAAGCCGTATCGCCTCCTCCACTGTCGTGGCCGATTCAAGCGACATCAGCCCCAGATTGACTGCTTTGGGATGCATGGCGAGCCAACTGACCACATAGGTTTTCCCATGATATTGCGCAATCGGGCCATCATCCGTCTCAAAAACGGTCATCATTTTTGGTGGCTGTCCTCGAATCTGGATGGCCTCCTCGTGAGCGACAGCCAGCCCAGCCTGCTGCAAATCCTTAGTCGTTGCCTGAGGCCCAAGCTTGTGATCCATCTCGATCAGGTCCAGATAGTCTCCATAACTATTGGTGAAACCCCAGGCAACGGCGCCATTACTGCCGGTTACGAAAGCCGGTACACCAGGGAGCGTCAAACCGATCAGCCTGCGCTCCTTGTCACCGGTTCGATAGTTCAAGGCTGCACGATACCAGGTATTGGGCAACCGGATATCGAGGTGCATGTCGTTGACGACGATCGGCTTCCCTGACTTCGTATGGGCACCGCCCACAACCCAGGCATTACTGCCAACCGCATGAGCCTGCGGCGCCTTTGCCAGCAGGTTGTCAGTACTTGCAAACCATGACGGGCCTTGGGATGGAATCACCGACTGTGCCACGGCGATCTTTACCCCATCCACGGTTGTGTCGAATTCACTGCTTTCCGGCAGGAGGAATCGTAACTGTTCCTCCGTCAGCTTCGATTTCAACCAGCTTCTGGATAAATCCCGATCTTCCAGATCACCTTGCAAAGAAAAGTACATCGACCAGATTGCCAACAAGGAATCAGCAGGTTTCCAAGGTGCCGGTGCCGATTGCAGCAGCAGATATTCAAACGGCCTGACGGCAAGATGCTTCATCCCATCATTGACGCCCGCTGCATAGCGCTCAAGCACTGCCAGTTCGGCAGGCTGCAATGATTTCAACGCCGCTTCGGCGCGCGCCCGAAAACGGAAGCGTCGGGCATGCATGTCCGAACTGACAACGTCCTCACCCAGGATTGCAGCCAGCTCGCCCGCCGCACTGCGGCGTAACAGATCCATTTGGAAAAAGCGTTCTTGTGCATGCAGGAAACCCAACGCGTAGGCACCATCATCCCGTTGCTGTACCGTGATGAATGGCACCCCATCGGCATCGCGCACGATCTTGACCGGATTGGCGATTCCAGCCACCTTCAAGGTGCCATCCAATATCGGCAGACTCTGGCGAATACTCCACCAAGTCGTCAACAGTGCCGCTGAAACAATTAACAACAATATTAATGTCGTGCGAAATATCCAGCCTCGTCGACGCCAAAGAAAATCCATGCTTGTGAATCCTTTATTTTTCTGATTGATGTGTTCGATGGTTGATATACCGTCACACACCGCCCAATGGATCCAGCATCAGCTGCCTGGATTGGAAAGCATAGACAGGCCCGGTCCAATCATCACTTTCCTCATCATGGCAATCGAAGTCCCCGTCTGTGTATTCTTCGATTACGCTTGTCCAGAATTTGCTTGCGGCCCAATTTTCTTTTTGCACCGCCACCTCCCAGCGTGCAGGGTGCTGCGCAAAAATCCACTTGGCCGCTTCCCTCCCGATACCGGTCCGACGGTATTTCCGAAGAATGAAAAACTCCGATATGCAGATTTCCGAATCATCCAGGACGGCAAGCTTATCCACCAGGCAAAAACCCGCATAATGACCTTCCACACGAATCAGATAAGCATGATTCGGGCTATCCCAGTACTCCTTGAGCCAAGGGTAGTCATACAGGCCATCTGGGCCCACGTCATCACCATCTATTTCCGAGAAATCGTGCAGATACAGCTGCAACAAATTCTGAACGATGGGCAGTTCTTCCAGTTTCGCAATTGCAATATTTAAATTCATGGCATTCACATCATGATCAAGTTGAAAAAATCAGGCGAATTGAATCTGGTCCGCGTCCACCACGTCCGCTACTTTGACAGGGGTGACCGGCTCGTTACCTGTGATGAAGCCATGGGCAAGATCCTGCATCGACTCACGTGTCTTCCAATAGCTTTCCAGTACCAATCCACGCAACAACCAGCGATCTGAACCATCGAAGCGAGGTGAATACGCGCTACGTGCGTGCACTGATCGTCGGTTATCAAAAACCAGCAAATCGCCCGGCTCCAAGGTAATCGCCTGATAGCGCTGTTCGATCCGGTCGCGTAGGTGCTGCAACGCGGCTTCTGCCGCATCGGAAGTCGCAGTCATGTAGGCCGGATCGTAGATGATCTCCGGGTCCTGGCCTGGGCTCAGTACGGTGCATCGCTGTACTGCCTCCGCCTGACTGCCATCGACGAAGGTCGGATCGACCTGGATCAGGAAATTCGGCTGTTCCAGCTGTTGTCGATGATGCGGGTCCAGATCCAGATCACGGGCATGGCAAAGATAGGTTTTCGCATTCGAATCGCCGCGCAGGCAATACAGCGATACAAGATCCGCCTTGGCCGGGTGGAAACCGTCTTCCACATGCCATTCCAGAAAGCACTGGTTGGTACCTAACTGCTCGTGGCGGTCACTGAAGATGGGGAACACATCATCGATGTAATCGGGATGCTTTTTACCCGTGAAGTTGTAAATATGTCCCAAAGCCGACAGAACCACACACATCGCCTTGCGGGCATGCAATGTGGCCTGATTCCATGTCTGCCCACGGGCAGCAGGTGTTGGTGGTACCTGATGCGGCAAGGGCAGACCTTTGATCAACAGATAGCCAGCATGTCGTCCGAGCTGAAAGTCGAAGATTGCTCGTGTCAGACGAGCCGGCAAGCTGCCTGCAGCGCGCCGGCAATCATGATAAAACTCATGAAAATCCTGACGCCCATAATCCCCTGGTACCGAATTGATTGTGTTGCTGATGGCGTCGCGCTCCGCCGGTGTCAACATTAA
This sequence comes from Chitinivorax sp. B, assembly GCF_005503445.1. Lineage (NCBI taxonomy): Bacteria > Pseudomonadati > Pseudomonadota > Betaproteobacteria > Chitinivorax > Chitinivorax sp. B. The sequence continues at coordinate 20,112 of NZ_SCOH01000054.1, forward strand.
AGTCTTGTGAGTCTGATTCTGAATATGTGCGATTGTGCTAGCCATGATGATGTTCCCTTGATCTCAATTAAATACAGGCCGCAAGACGATGACGACGGACGTGCGCGATTTCCCTGGCAAGGATTGCCGTCACATGGTCAGGCTGTTCATCAACAAAGAAATGGCCACCAGCGACCTCATGTTTTCGTACCTGCCCGCCAAACTCCCCGGCCCAGGCGGCCTGGTCGGCTGCAGTCATACAGCTGTCACTGGTCCCGGATAGCAGTACCAAATCGGCATCGAGTGAAGCACTTGGTACATAACGATAGGTTTCGCTCAGGGCGAAATCGGCGCGCAATACAGGCAAAAACAGTTCAATCAATTCAGGGCTGTCGAAGAACTCCTCTGGCGTACCGCCGCCATCACGTAACTCGGCAATGAAATCGGCATCACTTAGTCGATGCAATGCGACAGGTTCCTGAATGAGTGCTGGTGCAGCCTTGGCAGAGGCAAACACGATTTCTGGCGAGTAACCGAGTGTCTGCAAACGGCGCGCCAACTCAAAGGCAACCAGGGCTCCATTGCTATGCCCGAACAAACCAAAAGGACGATCAAGCCAGCCTTGTATTTCATCGATCAGTTGATCTACCAATATCGGCACTTCGAAGATGGGCCTGTCGCCAATGCGGGCGCCTCTTCCTGGCGGATCAATGCAGACCAGTTCGATATCAGCAGGCAACCAATGATGCCAATCCATGAACGTCACCGAACTGCCCCCTGCATAAGGCAGGCAAAACAGTCGGAACGTCGCATTGGGTCTGGGTTGTGGAGAAAAAATACCGTTCATGCTGACTCCAGTTGTGCTGTCTTGTTGGCATGCATGGCAGTCGGATTGCCATCGCCAGGTAATGGGGGCGTCAGTGCGGCGCCAAGCCCCACGTGGATGAGCTTGCCAAGTTCGAATTTGCAGATTCGGTCTGCCAAATGGAAATAGCGGTCGTCGTGGCTGATGATGATCAGTGTTTTGCCTTGTCGTTGCATCGTAGGCAGGATGTCGCGATAGAATTCGTCACGGAAATGCGGGTCCTGATCGGCAGCCCACTCGTCAAACAGATAGATGGGCGAATCACCCAGCCAGGACTGCAGCAGCGCCAAGCGTTTTCGTTGCCCCTGCGACAGCGATGTGGTGGACAGATAGCCGTTGCGATCAATCTGGACCTTGTCCGCCAAGCCCAGCCTGTCAAGACCACTGACAACCTGTGCACCATCGGTAGGCTGGCCACGATGATCCAGTAACGAGGAGAACAGGTAGTAATCCGAAAACACCGTACCGAACAAGGATCGATACGCTACCTCCTCACCCGCTTCGATCAACTGGCCGCCAACCCTGATTTCACCACCCTGTCGTTGATACAGGCCAACCAGCAACTTACCGAAAGTCGATTTGCCGCTGCCATTGCCGCCGGTGACGAATAACATCTCACCGCGCCGAATCGTCAGGGACACAGGGCCAAAGTGAAAAGACTCATCCTCAGAGGCACCCGCGGTGGTGTAGCTGACGTTGTCAAAATCGATTTCCCGCCAATCCTCTGGAATCGACGACGGTGAGCCAACAGGTGGTTCGTTCGGCACGTCCAGCTTCAATGCCGATACTGCCCGAGCCGACACCAGTGCCTTGGATATCGAAGAAAAGGCGTTGATGACGAAATCGATGGGGCCCGTCATGAACGTGATCGCAATGAAATAGCTCATCGTCAGGCCAGCCGATGCATCAGTCACACTACGCGTGACCACGACCGCAACACCAAGGCCGATGAACAGAAATATCCGCGTCCAGTTTTCACTGATATTCCAGTAGATTTCCCGCATCAATTCAGCCGACTTCAGGTCACCAATAGACGGCAGGATCTCCCGTTGCAGAAAATGCTGGCGACGATGCCGATTGATTGCCAGTTCCTTGGCACCATCAAACATCGCATGCAAATTGGCGTAATACTTGTCTTTCAACTCACGATAACGCTCGTAATACAAATTGCCCCGATTGGCAATCAGCACGGTCAATACCACCCCAATCAACAGCATGGCAAAGAAGTAGACAAATGCCGCAGCCGACAGGTACACCAAGTACCCAAGGCACAACACGATACTCAATGCATTGAATATGAATTGGGGTGCAGTCACCATGCCTTCCGACATGTTCGCGACGTCGTCGGTCAGGGTGGCCAGCAATGCACCCTTACCTGCCCTTTCGAGGTGTGCGTAACGGGTAGCCAGTATCTGGCGCACCAGTGTCTCCCGCATCCTGGCCACCATCCGGCAGGCCAGAAACACCAGTAGCAAGTTGGCCAACAAAGACAGTAGAAACATGAGCAGCACACCACCGGCATAGGTTGGCAGCCACTGCATCAACGGACGGGCATCCGCTTGCTGCGCGACTTCATGTAGATAATCGAGCAGGAAAATATTGATGCCCGCCGCCACCGCACACAGCAAACTGCAAGCGAGCAGTCGCCAACGGTGTTCATATAATGTATTTCGAAGCATGAATGGTTCTTTTCAATAAATAGTCAAAATCAACTTGTGTGGTACGTGCTAAATGGCTTCCAGTGATGCCATAGGAACTGATTCCTGCTGCAATCGACCATCACTCATCAACAATTGCACCAATTGCCGTATCGTCTGGGCAACATAGATATCCCTGATCGTGATTGGCAGTCCCGCCTGGTTACAACGTGAAATCAGCAACATGGCACGAATCGAGTTACCACCCAATGCAAAGAAATTGCTTTCGACGCCAACTTGCGGCAATCGCAACGCTTCCTCCCAAATCATGGCCAACTGCGCTTCAAATGCGTTTTCAGGTGGTACATAGTCAAACGACCGATCATCAACTGGCTCTGGCAAGGCGCGACGATCGAGTTTGCCATTGGGCAGCAGTGGCCAGGCCGTCAGGCTCACCAAGGCCGCTGGTACCATGTAGTCAGGCAGGCGACTCGCCAGGTATTGCCGCAATGCCTGGGCATCGGTCAAGGCCGTATCCGCCGCCGGCAGCCAGTAGCCGATCAGGCGTGGGCCTGCCGTCCCTTCCTTGGCCACCACCACCGCTTCCCGTACCGACGGGTGGTTGAGCAGTTGCGCTTCGATTTCACCCAGTTCGATACGGAAGCCTCGCAGTTTCAGCTGGTGGTCGTTACGCCCAAGGTATTCGATCGCCCCGTCACGACGCCGCCGTCCCAGGTCGCCCGTCCGGTACAGCCGGGCCGTCGGCTCCGCGCTGAACGGGTCGGCTACGAATCGTGCTGCCGTCAGTGCCGGCTGGTTCAGGTAGCCCAGCGCCACCCCGGCACCGCCGATATACAGTTCGCCCACGACGCCCGACGGTACCGGTTGTCCGTGGCGGTCCAGCAAGTGGATCTGGGTGTTGGCGATCGGCCGGCCGATCGGGATCGGTCCTGCTTCGCCGGCTTCGCACCGCCAGCTACTCGCGTCGATGGTGGTTTCGGTCGGGCCATACAGGTTCACCACGGCCTCTGTCACCAGCGGTTGCACCCGCGCCAGCAGTGACGGACTCAACGGTTCGCCGCCGCAGAACAGGTAACGGCAGCGGAACGGCAATGGTTCGTCTGCCGCCGGCAGCATCACTTCCAGCAGGCTCGGGACGAATTGCACGATGTTGATCTGTTCCGCCACCATCAGGGCCGCAATCGCCGCCGGGTCCTTGCCGGCCGCATCCGGCAGCAAGACCAGTCGGGCACCGATCGCCAGTGGGGTCCACAGTTCCCAGACCGAGGCGTCGAAGGCGATCGAGGTGCGTTGCAGGATGCGATCTGCCGCCCCGAACGCGAAGCGGTCGCTTTGCCAGTACAGGTGGTTGACCAGGCTGCGATGGGGTACCACCACCCCTTTCGGTTGGCCAGTCGAGCCCGAGGTGTAGATCACATAGGCGGGCTGCGCGGCCGTCAGGCCCAGGGGGGCGACCGGCAGGTTGTCGGCAGGCTGGTCGGCCCAGTCCGCCGTGGCCTGCAGATCCAGTACCGGTACGGTGGTGCCGGTCAGGGCAGCCAGCCCCACGGCATCCGCCAGCAGGACCACCGGTGCACTGTCGGTCAGCAGGTAGTGCAACCGCTCGGCTGGATAATTGGGGTCCAATGGAACATAGGCACCGCCCGCCTTCCAGACCGCCAGCAGCCCGATCACCAGCTCGAAATGCCGTTCCGAGCATACCGCCACCCGCTGCCCCGGGCCGACGCCTTGCGCTCGCAGCTGATGGGCCAGCCGGTTGGCGGCCGCATTGAGCTCGCCATAGGTCAGCGACTGCCCCCGGTACCGTACCGCGACGGCTGCCGGTGTCGCCGCCGCCTGGGCTTCGATCAGTTCATGTACGCACTGGCCTTGCGGATAGGCACGCTGGGTCTGGTTCCACTCCGCCACTTCATGCGCACGTGCCGTATCGCTTTGCAGCGGTAACCGATCGATGGTGATCAGGTCGTCACGGCTCATCGCATCCAGCAGTTGGTACCAGTAGTTGAGATAGCGACTGATGGTGGCCTCATGGAACAGGGCGGTGGCATAGTCAAGGCCACCGACAATGCCGTCATCGGTTTCCTGCAAGGTCAGCGAGAGATCAAACTGGGCAGTCACCTGCGGTGCACTGATCGCTTCCACTTGCAGTCCGGGTAAGGTCAGCTGGCCTTCTGGCGTGTTCTGCCAGGTCAGCATGACCTGGAACAGCGGTGCATGAGCCAGGCTCCGTGGCGGCTGCAACAACTCCACCACCTGTTCGAATGGCAAGTCCTGATGGTGTTGTGCCCCCAGTACCTGATGTTTCACCCGCGCCAGCAGGTCCGCCACCGACGGCGCGCCGCTGGTGTCGATCCGCAATGCCAAGGTATTGACAAAGAAACCGATCAACGGCTCCAGCTCCGCTCGCCCGCGATTGGCCACTGGGCTACCAATCACGACTTCGTCCTGCCCAGACAACCTGGCCAACAGCACGGCCCAACCTGCCAGCAAGGTCATGTACAGGGTTGTCTGGCAACGTTGGCTCAAGGCTTTCAACCGATCGGTCAGCGCTCGGTCCAGTCTGACGTCCTGGGTAGCCCCGGTGTAGCGCTGTTCGGCTGGTCGTGGGTAGTCGCTTGGCAACGCCAACAGCGCCGGTGCACCACGCAAAGTCTGTTGCCAGTAGTCGGCCTGACGTTGCTGAACCTCACCCTGCAACCAGTGCCGCTGCCAGACGGCATAGTCGGCATACTGAATGGTCAAGGCGGGCAACGGGTCAGCTTCTCCACGGCTGAATGCGCTATAGAGCTGGCTCAACTCGTCGATGAACACCCCCATCGACCAGCCATCCGACACGATATGGTGCATCGTCACCAGCATAGCGTGATCCTCATCGCCCAGTTGCACCAGACGCCCGCGCACCAATGGCCCGGCGGTAAGATCGAATGACGTCTCGGCTTCCACCGCTGCCAGTTGCTGCAACGCCTCCTCCGTACTACCCCTCAGGTCCTCCATCCGAAGCGCGAAGCCGCAATCTGGCGATGCGATCCGCTGTATCGGCTGTCCGTCCTCCACCGCAAAGGTGGTACGCAATGCTTCATGGCGGGCCACGATCCGGTCCAGAGCACGACACAGCGCATCACGATCCAACCGCCCACGCAATCGCAAGCCACCCGGAATGTGATAGGCCTCGCTGATGCCAGAGAACTGCCCCAGGAACCACAGCCGTTGTTGGGCGAAGGATTGTGGCAGGCTGCCAGTTCTGGGCACGCAGGGAATGACCGCGGTGTCATGAGTCTGACGTTTCAGCTTGGCAGCCTGTGCCAACCGTAACAGTTGCTCGCGTTCCGCCGCTGACAAGTTTTTTAGAGAAAAATTATTCATCAATATTTCTTTGTATCAAGGTCCGGATTCAGGAAACCAGGTCACTGTCGGCGTGCTGTAACAATCGCGCGACTTCGGCCAGATCATCCAGATCAAACTGTGACAATTGCGCTTCGATCACGCGTTCTGCCAGTTCTGCCAGCGTTGGTGAGGTGAATACTGCCTGCAGTGGTAACTCGACTTCCATTCCTTGCCGAATACGCACCACCAGTTGTGTGACCAAGAGCGAATGCCCGCCAAGGCCGAAGAAATTGTCATGTCGGCCAATCTGGGCAGTCCCTAGCAAATCGGCCCAGAGTTTGGCAAGCGCCAGCTCCATTTCACCGACAGGTGGTTCGAACGATTGTTTGGCCAATGCCGTTTCATCGGGTGCGGGTAAACTTCGGCGGTCAAGCTTGCCGTTCGGGAGCAATGGCAGCGCTGGCAGATGCACATAGGCCGCAGGCAGCATGTAGTCAGGCAGACGTGTCGCCAGCTGTTGTCGCAACCTATCGGCCGCTGGGGCCTCCTCACCCGTGAAATAAGCCACCAGACGCTTGTCGCCTGTGACTTCTTCACGTAGCAACACCACCGCTTCGCGCACACCTTCGCACCGTGCCAGCTGGGTTTCGATTTCGGCCAGTTCGATGCGGAAACCACGTAACTTGACCTGATGGTCATTACGTCCCAGGAATGCCACCGTGCCATCCCCGAGCCATTGCCCTAAATCACCTGTTTTATACATTCGGGCTTCAGTACGCTCATCAGCAAAGGGATCGTGCAGGAACCGTTCTGCTGTCAGTACCGGATTGGTCAAATAACCCCGCGCCAGGCATGGCCCACCGATGTAAATCTCGCCCACCGCACCAAACGGTACCGGTTTCAATTGCGAATCCAACAGATACACACGCACATTGGGAAGTGGCCGACCAATTGAGCGTCGACTCACATCGTCCGGTGTCGGCTCATGTACCGTGGCGTTGATGGTGGTTTCGGTTGGACCATAGGCGTTGCTCAACTTCGGGCGGTATCCCGGGCGCGCGAACCAGTCGTCCAATGCCTGCTCGCTCACCGCGTCCCCACCGATGATGATCTGGCGGAGCGTGGTCGGGATGGGTTCAGGTGCCGATGCCAGCTGTTGCCAGAACAAAGTGGGTAAATTGGCAATGCTGATGTGATGTTGCGCGCATAGAGCCCAGAAGTCGGCCGCGCCAGTGAGCCATGCTGGTGTACGCAATACCAAGGTCGCGCCGGTCGACAAGGCACCGAAGATTTCCTCCACCGCCACGTCGAAGGAATAGGCTGCAAACTGCAACAACCGATCGCATTCATGCAATTGGTAATGTGCCTGCAATGCAGTGATCTGGTTGCATACTGCCTGGTGCTCGACCGCCACACCTTTTGGCACACCAGTCGAGCCGGAGGTATAGATCACATAGGCCAGATGACGTGAGGTCAGCCCCATTGCGTCGGTACTGACGTTATCGGCAGAACGGTCATTCCATAACGACGCATCGGCATCCAGGTCAATCAATGGAACCTGGGGATTGGCAGCTTGTACCGTGCTTTTGCTGGGTGTATCCGTCAGCAGGACCAGTGGCCGGCTGTCTGTGAGCATGGCGGCTCGGCGTTCCGCTGGATAGGTCGGGTCAAGCGGTACATAGCATCCGCCAGCTTTCAACACTGCCAACATGCCAAGCACCATATTGAAACCGCGCTCGACACTGAGACCGACCCGGACATCCGGGCCGACGCCCAGTTCACGCAAGTAATCGGCAAGCTGGTTGGCTACCGTATTAAGCGTGACATATGACCATTCCTGATCCTGATGGTGCAGTGCAGGCGCATGTGGCCGCCGTGCTGCCTGCACTTCGAAGAGTTGATGCAGGCAACGATGCTGCGGAAGGGGCAGTATGGTTCCCTGTGCGGCCTGCAATATCTGCTGACGCTCTTCATCCGGCAGCACGTCAATCGCGTTGAATGGGGTATCCGGCGCGATCTCCAGCACTGCAACCAGGCGCGACACGGCGGTCTGCATCAAGCCGCAGATCCGCGCGGGCTGAATGTCCGGTATCGCCACTTGCGCAGTCAGAATGAAGCCATTTCCCAAATCGTCGATATCGAGATTCAACGGGTAATTGCTGCGTTCCTCATCAAACAGAATATCGATCCCATCCCAGGCACTCGCATCTTGTGCCCGTTGTACCATGCCGGCTTCGCCATCCCCGCTGTAACGATAGTTGAACAACGCAGTGAACAACGGCATTGGAGCTTGCACCGCGCTGCATCGTTGGGCCAGTGCCAGTGATGCATGCTCATGACGCAACAATTCCGTCAGCAATTGATGTGTACGTTTTACGGCATCAGCCACACTGACCGCATCCATGGTTACGCGGATCGGCAAGGTATTGACGAACAGGCCGACCGCGCGGTCTGCCCCCTCTCCACCATTCATTCGCCCAAACAGCACCGTGCCGAACACCACATCGTGACGACCGGATATCAAGCCCAACACCTGAGCCCAGGCCAAATGGCAGAGACTCGCCACGCTGACACCCAACTGGCGTGCCTGAACACGTAGTTGCTGCGCCAGTTGATCTGACAAGGTGGTTTTAGCCTCGACAACTTGGCCACCGCCATACGCTTCAGCCCAGCCGAATGGCAAGGTGGGTTCGTCAACCTCACCCAGCATGCGTTTGAAGAAGGTTTCATGCTCAGATCTATCGACACCCAACCTTGCCTGCGCGACGAAATTGCTGAATGGAACAGGTGGTGGCAATTGATCGACCCAACCTTGCAAATGGGCCTGAATCTCCTCCAGGATCACGCTCAATGTGGTGTGATCAATAGCCAGATGATGATGCAGCAGCAGCAACAACCACCGGTTGTGGGCGGCATCAAATGTCATTGCCGCATGCATCAGCGGTGCCTTGCGTACATCCAGTTTGAAATGGCGTGTATCGAACCTGGCACGTAACTGCTCCGCCACCTCGCCTGCCATCGCATCAAAGTGGAGCGTCTCGATCGAGAGCGGCGCATCGCGCCATACAACCTGCACCGGTTCCGGCAAATCATCCCAATGCACAGCGGTGCGCAGAATGTCGTGCCGATTGATCACCGCCTGCAGTGCATCGACAAATGCATCCAGGCGTGATCGCGTGTCAAAAGCCATCAGGACTGGTAACAGATAATCGTCGCCAGCATCGGATAACAGATGCTGGAACAGGATACCCTCCTGCAATGGCACCAACGGGTAGATATCCTGCACATTAGCGGCCTGTTGCGGGACCTGCTCAACCAGGCGATCTATTTCCTGCTGGTTCAATCGGATCAGCGGCAGCATCTCAGGTGTAATCCGTGCCGTACCCGGCGGAATACGTGCCACATGCGATACGGCGGAGACAGCCTGCCGCAAGCTACCGGCAAACCCAGCCGGCGTTGGCTGAGCAAACAGGGTACGTACTTCGCCTTCCAGACCCTGCTTACGCAAGCGGGCCACCATTTGCAATGCCAGCAGCGAATGTCCACCCAGTTCAAAGAAGTTGTCATGGCGTCCCACCCGGTCAAGCTGCAGCAGCTCTGCCCAGAGCTGTGCCACTTTCTCCTCCAGCGGGGTGGCTGGGGCTTCATAGCGCTGTTCAAGTCCGCCTTCTGGCTCTGGCAAGGCGCGACGATCGAGTTTGCCATTGGGCAGCAGTGGCCAGGCCGTCAGGCTCACCAAGGCCGCCGGTACCATGTAGTCAGGCAGGCGACCCGCCAGGTATTGCCGCAATGCCTGGGCATCGGTCAAGGCCGTATCCGCCGCCGGCAGCCAGTAGCCGATCAGGCGTGGGCCTGCCGTCCCTTCCTTGGCCACCACCACCGCTT
>NZ_SCOH01000055.1 GCF_005503445.1 Chitinivorax sp. B
CCATGACGGTTAGTTTGATTGCCCCGATTGCGATGGAGCAAGGATTGCGCTTCGCGATTCGTGAGGGTGGTCGTACCGTTGGTGCGGGTGTTGTTGCTAAGGTTATCGAGTAATCGATTTTTGAAGGTGGCGCGACCGAAATCGCGTCATTTGTTCTTTATCTGTTCTTTAGGAAAATTCATGCAAAGTCAACGTATCCGTATCCGTCTTAAGGCTTTTGATTACAATTTGATTGATCGTTCTGCGGCCGAGATTGTTGAAACGGCAAAGCGCACGGGTGCGGTGGTGAAAGGGCCGGTCCCTTTGCCGACACGTATTCAGCGCTTCGATATTCTGCGTTCTCCGCATGTCAACAAAACATCTCGTGATCAATTGGAGATTCGCACGCATTTGCGTTTGATGGATATTGTTGACCCGACTGACAAGACTGTTGATGCCCTGATGAAGCTTGACTTGCCAGCAGGGGTTGACGTGGAAATCAAGTTGCAGTAACTTGATTTTCTGTTAGAATAGCGGGCTCGCTGTTGCGAGCCCGTTTTTATTTTTTGCCGATCAATCGCAATCGGCCCTTTCGTAAAAGGAAATAATCATGAGTTTAGGTCTTGTAGGTCGCAAGATTGGCATGACCCGCATCTTTGCTGAGGATGGTGCCTCCATTCCAGTTACGGTGCTGGATATGTCCAATAATCGCGTAGCTCAAGTCAAAACCGATGAGACTGATGGTTATGCTGGCGTTCAAGTTGCCTTCGGTCTCCGCAAGGCAAGTCGCGTCAATAAGGCTGAAGCAGGACATTTTGCAAAAGCTGGTATCGAGGCTGGTCGTGGTTTGCACGAGTTCCGCCTAACCGCCGAGCAATTGACTTCATTGCAGCCAGGTTCCATCTTGTCGGTTGAAGTCTTTTCTGCGGGTCAGTTGGTCGATGTAACTGGTACTTCGCAGGGTAAAGGGTTTTCTGGTGTAATTAAGCGCCACAACTTTAGTTCTAATCGTGCGTCGCATGGTAACTCGGTTTCGCATAATAAGCCGGGCTCCATTGGTCAAGCTCAAGACCCGGGTCGTGTGTTTCCCGGCAAGCGCATGGCAGGTCAGTACGGTAACGTCAAGAGCACAGTTCAGTGTCTTGAGGTTGTGCGTGTCGATGTTGAGCGTCAGTTGCTTTTGGTTAAAGGGGCCGTTCCCGGTGCCAAGGGTGGCGACGTCGTCGTTCGTCCGAGCGTAAAGGCAGGTGCTTAAATGGAACTGAAAGTAATTAATGAGCAAGGTCAAGCTTCGTCGACCTTGTCAGTATCTGATGCGCTGTTTGGGCGTGACTATAATGAAGCGCTTATTCATCAGGTGGTGGTTGCCTATCAGGCCAATGCCCGCAGTGCGAATCGTGCTCAAAAAGGTCGTAGCGAGGTTGCTAAGTCTACTCGTAAGCCTTGGCGTCAAAAAGGTACGGGTCGTGCTCGTGCTGGTATGGCATCGAGTCCATTGTGGCGTGGTGGTGGTCGAATTTTCCCGAATTCTCCAGAGGAGAATTTTAGCCATAAAGTAAATCGTAAGATGTACCGTGCTGGTGTGGCGGCAATCTACTCGCAGCTGGTTCGTGAAGGGCGTCTGCAGGTGGTGGATAGCTTTATGGTTGACTCCCCGAAGACTAAGCAGTTTGCAGCAAAGCTAAAGTCCATGGGGTTGGATCACGTCATGATTATTGCTGATGCTGTCGATGAGAATCTGTATCTGTCCTCGCGTAATTTGCCCCATGTTTATGTGGTGGAGCCATCGCAGGTAGATCCTGTGAGCTTGGTTCACTTCCGGAACGTAGTGGTTACGCGTGGTGCCGTTAAGCAAATCGAGGAGATGTACGCATGAGCGCGGTTAATCAAGAACGCCTTTATCAGGTGATCCTGGCTCCGATCATCTCTGAGAAAAGCACTTTCGTCGCGGATAAGAACGAGCAGGTTGTTTTTAAGGTTGCGATTGATGCAACTAAGCCCGAGATTCGCGCGGCAGTAGAAACGTTATTCAAGGTGCAAGTCGAAAGCGTGCAAGTCCTAAATATTAAGGGCAAGCAAAAGCGATTTGGCCGCACTGTTGGCCGACGTAAAGACTGGAAAAAAGCATATGTTTGCTTGAAGCCAGGTCAGCAAATTGAATTTGCATCGGCGGAATAAGGAGAAGGTCATGGCATTGATCAAAGTTAAACCGACGTCTCCTGGTCGTCGTGCGGTAATCAAAGTTGTTACGTCTAATCTGCATAAGGGTGCGCCATATGCACCATTACTTGAAAAGCAGCATAGCAAGGCTGGTCGTAATAACAATGGTCATGTAACAATGCGTCACCAAGGTGGTGGCCATAAACATCACTATCGTGTGATTGATTTTCGCCGGAATAAAGACGGTGTAGTCGCAAAGGTTGAACGCATTGAGTACGATCCCAATCGTACTGCACATATTGCATTGTTGTGTTATGCAGATGGTGAGCGACGTTATATCGTCGCGCCGAAGGGTGTTAATGTTGGGGCGCAGCTTGTAAGTGGTTCTGAGGCGCCAATTAAGGCTGGCAATGCGTTGCCGTTGCGTAATATCCCAGTTGGTACAACTGTGCATTGTGTTGAGATGATGCCTGGTAAGGGAGCTCAGCTGGCCCGTTCCGCCGGTACATCTGTGCAGCTATTGGCCCGTGAGGGAAGCTATGCGCAGCTTCGTCTTCGTTCTGGCGAGATTCGCAAGGTTCATGTTGATTGTCGTGCTACTGTTGGTGAAGTGGGTCACGAAGAGCATAGTCTCCGTAAGATTGGTAAGGCCGGTGCAAATCGTTGGCGCGGCATTCGTCCGACTGTACGTGGGGTTGCAATGAACCCAATCGATCACCCGCATGGTGGTGGTGAAGGGCGTACCGGTGAGGCTCGTGTTCCTGTTAGTCCGTGGGGTACTCCTGCTAAGGGATATCGTACACGTAGCAACAAGCGTACGAACAATATGATTGTTCGTCGTCGCTATTCGAATAAAGGATAATTGAGCCATGGCACGTTCCATTAAGAAAGGTCCTTTCGTAGACCATCACCTGCTGAAGAAGGCTGAAGCTGCTCTTGCTAGCAATGATAAGCGTCCGATCAAAACTTGGTCGCGCCGCTCTACCGTTTTGCCTGATTTTGTTGGTTTGACGATTGCTGTACACAATGGTCGTCAGCATGTTCCTGTGTATATCAACGAGAACATGGTTGGCCACAAGCTGGGTGAGTTTTCGCTGACACGTACCTTTAAAGGACATGCAGCTGACAAGAAAGCTAAGAGATAAGGTGGCGAAATGAGAGTTTCTGCTGTTTTGAAAAATGCTCGACTGTCCGCACAAAAAGCTCGCTTGGTGGCTGATCTGGTTCGCGGGCAATCGGTTGAGCAGGCGTTGAATGTATTGGCTTTTACCCCCAAAAAAGGTGCGCGTATTATCCGTGCTGTTTTGGAGTCCGCAATTGCCAATGCTGAGCACAATGAGGGTGCAGACATAGATGCGTTAAAAGTTGCAACGATCTATGTTGATAAAGGACCTAGTCTCAAGCGCTTTACTGCGCGTGCAAAAGGTCGTGGTAACCGTATTGAGAAGCAGACGTGTCACATCACGCTGACTGTCGGCGATTAAGGAAGAGACAATGGGTCAGAAAATTCATCCGACGGGTTTCCGTCTGGCTGTGCTGAAAAACTGGTCTTCCAAGTGGTACGCGAATAATTTAAATTTCGCGAACATGTTGAATGAAGATATTAAAGTTCGTCAGTTCCTGAAGTCCAAGCTCGGTCATGCTGCTGTTGGCAAGATTATCATTGAGCGTCCGGCTAAAAATGCTCGAATTACCATTCATAGTGCTCGTCCTGGTGTGGTAATTGGGAAGAAGGGCGAAGATATTGAGTTGCTGAAAGGTCAGTTGCAAAAGATGATGGGTGTGCCTGTGCACATCAACATCGAAGAAATTCGGAAGCCTGAACTGGATGCGCAGTTGATTGCCGATAGCATTGCTTCTCAATTGGAAAAGCGCGTTATGTTCCGACGCGCAATGAAGCGGGCTATGCAGAATGCAATGCGCCTGGGAGCTCAAGGCATTAAGATTATGAGCTCGGGTCGCTTGAATGGAATTGAAATTGCACGTAGTGAATGGTATCGCGAAGGTCGTGTTCCACTTCATACGCTTCGTGCTGATATCGATTATGCTACCTCTGAAGCAAAAACCACATATGGAATTATTGGTATCAAAGTGTGGGTGTATAAAGGTGAGCATGCAGGTCGCGGTGAGCAGCCCACCCCTCAGCCGGTAGAGGTCGAGAAGAAGGGTAGAAAGTCTGGAGGCAGAAATGCTGCAGCCTAATCGTACAAAATATCGTAAAGTTCAAAAAGGTCGTAATACTGGTATTGCGACTCGTGGAACCAAGGTTGATTTTGGTGAGTATGGCCTTAAGGCAGTTGGCCGTGGCCGTTTAACCGCTCGTCAAATTGAAGCTGCACGACGTGCAATGACGCGCCACATTAAGCGTGGTGGTCGGATCTGGATTCGAGTTTTCCCGGATAAGCCGATTACAAGTAAGCCTGCAGAAGTGCGGATGGGTAATGGTAAGGGTTCACCTGAATACTGGGTGGCTGAAATTCAGCCTGGTAAAGTTTTGTACGAAATGGACGGTGTTAGTGTTGAGTTGGCTCGTGAGGCTTTCCGTCTTGCTGCGGCCAAGCTGCCGTTCGCTACAGTATTCGTACAGCGTCAAGTGGGGCAGTGATGAAAGCGAAAGATCTCCGTTCCAAGTCTGTCGATGAGTTGCAGCAAGAGCTGTTGTCTCTGTTGAAGGCTCAATTCAGTCTGCGTATGCAGCTCGCAACTCAGCAACTTGCTAAGACAAGTGAGTTGCGCCAGGTGCGTCGCGACATTGCACGTATTCGTACACTCCTTGCTGAGAAAAAGGCTGCCTGATCATGAGCGAAAAGATTGTTCGCACGCTGACTGGTCGCGTTGTGAGTAACAAAATGGATAAGACCGTTACTGTACTCGTGGAGCGTCAAGTAAAGCACCCGCTGTATGGTAAAGTAATTCGTCGTTCCAAAAAGTATCACGCGCACGATGAAAATAACGAATTTCGCGAAGGCGATCTCGTTACAATTACTGAGTCCCGCCCATTGTCTAAAACAAAGAACTGGGTTGTGACAAAGTTAATTGAGAAAGCTCGCTTGGCCTGATTGGTCAAAGTGATAAGGGCCTTGTGTTAATTATACAAGGCCCTTATAATCTTGCACTTTTCGAGTTGCCTTAGAGCGTCCTTCCCCGAACGGGGCCCAAAACTGAACCGTTTTGGTTCTCTCCACTGCTGGGTGGAAGACGGTTTAAGTTGGAGATAAAAAATGATTCAAATGCAGTCCATTTTGGAAGTGGCTGATAATACCGGTGCGCGTTCTGTTATGTGCATCAAGGTGTTAGGTGGTTCCAAGCGCCGCTATGCAAGTGTTGGTGACATTATCAAGGTGAGCATAAAAGATGCCGCTCCTCGTGGTCGTGTAAAAAAAGGCGATGTTTATAATGCCGTGGTGGTACGTACCGCTAAGGGTGTACGTCGTCCTGATGGTTCGTTGATCAAGTTTGATGGTAATGCAGCGGTTTTGTTGAACAACAAACTTGAACCGATTGGTACCCGCATCTTTGGGCCGGTTACCCGTGAATTGCGTACCGAGCGTTTTATGAAGATCGTTTCATTAGCGCCGGAAGTTCTGTAAGGAGTGATGATGCGTAAGATTCGTAAAGGTGACGAGGTCATCGTCCTGGCAGGTAAAGACAAGGGTAGACGTGGCGCAGTTCTGCATGTTTTAGCAGATGGGCATGTGGTAGTTGAAGGTGTGAACCTAGTGAAGAAGCACCAGAAACCGAATCCTGTTAAAGGCCTGACTGGTGGAATTGTTGAAATGTCAAAGCCAGTTGATGTGTCAAATGTTGCGGTTTTCAATCCGGCTACTCAAAAAGCGGACCGTGTAGGATTCCGTATCCTGGATGATGGCCGCAAGGTTCGTTTCTTCAAGTCGAACGGCGAACTGTTGGACGCCTAAGGGGTAATCATGGCTCGTTTGCGAGAGTTTTATACGAATACAGTAGTGCCAGACCTGCAGAAGCAGTTTGGTTATAAGTCGATTATGGAAGTGCCTCGAATTGAGAAAATAACGCTGAATATGGGTGTTGGCGAGGCTGTTGCAGATAAGAAAGTAATGGAATTTGCTGTTGGCGACATGCAGAAGATTGCAGGTCAAAAGCCGGTGGTGACATTGTCCAAAAAATCAATCGCTGGTTTTAAGATTCGTGATAATTATCCGGTCGGTTGTAAGGTGACTTTGCGTCGCGATCGTATGTACGAATTTTTAGACCGATTGGTTACGATTGCAATGCCGCGTATTCGGGATTTTCGAGGTGTATCTGGCCGCTCTTTTGATGGGCGTGGTAACTACAATATCGGTGTTCGTGAGCAGATCATTTTCCCGGAAATTGAGTACGATAAGATTGATGCATTGCGTGGTATGAATATTACGGTTACCACAACTGCAAAGACTGATGAAGAAGCGCGCGCTTTGCTTGCCGCGTTTAAATTCCCTTTCAAGAACTGAGGGTGACATGGCAAAGGTTTGCATGATTAATCGCGAGCAAAAGCGCCGCGAAACGGTTGCGAAATTCGCAGAAAAACGTAGAAAACTGCTTGATGTTATCAGTGATGCCAATTTAACTGATGAAGAGCGATTCGCTGCTCGCTTGTTGTTGCAGAAGATGCCTCGCAATGCTAGCCCGGTTCGCCTGCGTAATCGTTGTGCAATAACGGGTCGCGCTCGTGGCACGTTCCGTAAATTTGGCTTGGGTCGCACCAAGATTCGTGAAATTGCGATGCGCGGTGAAATTCCGGGTGTTGTGAAGGCAAGCTGGTAATAGGGGAAGATCAAGATGAGTATGCATGATCCTATCGCCGACATGCTGACCCGCATTCGTAACGCACAGCGTTCTGCGAAGGCTGTTGTTAGTATGCCGTCCTCCAAGTTGAAAGTGGCAATTGCCAAAGTCTTGCAGGATGAGGGCTATGTCGATGCGTTTTCGGTGACTGATTTGGGTGCTGGTAAAGCATCTCTTGAAATTGGACTGAAGTATTACGAAGGACGTCCTGTAATTGATCGAATTGAGCGCGTTAGCCGCCCTGGGTTACGTGTTTACAAAGGGGTTGAGGACATTCCTTTGGTAATGAATGGTTTGGGTGTGGCAATCGTTTCCACATCTAAGGGTGTAATGACGGATCGTAAAGCGCGTGCTGCTGGTATTGGCGGTGAGTTGCTTTGCGTAGTGGCGTAATGAGGTAAATTATGTCTCGCGTAGCTAAGAATCCAATCGTTGTGCCCTCAAATGTTGAAGTCACAATCGAAGATGGACAGATTGCTGTAAAAGGCCCCTTGGGTGTGTTGACAAGGCCATTAACTGCTGATGTTTCAGTCGTCGTTGAAAATGGTGCTATTAAGTGTGCCGCTGCAAACGAAGCAAAACATGCTCGTGCGATGTCTGGTACGATGCGTGCCCTGTTGGCCAACATGGTCAAGGGTGTGTCTACAGGTTTTGAACGTAAGCTTACCTTGGTTGGTGTGGGTTATCGTGCCCAAGCTCAAGGTGATGTTTTAAATCTGACATTGGGCTTTTCCCATCCTGTTGCGCATCAGATGCCAGCTGGCGTTAAAGTCGAGACGCCTTCGCAGACTGAGATCTTAATTAAAGGCGTTGATAAGCAACAAGTTGGTCAGGTTGCAGCTGAAGTCCGTGCATATCGCTCGCCGGAACCCTATAAGGGTAAAGGCGTTCGCTACGCGGACGAAGTTGTGGTGCTGAAAGAAACCAAGAAGAAATAATTGAGGCTTTACCATGGATAAGAAACAGACTCGCTTGCGCAGGGCACGTAAAACTCGTGCACGTATTGCAGCGCTGGGCATGGTTCGTTTGTGCATTTTGCGTACAAACCAGCACATCTATGCTCAGATTATTGATGAGACCGGCGGTAAAGTCCTCGCAAGCGCTTCGACGCTTGAGGCTGAAGTGCGCAAAGATATCGCGAACGGTGGCAACGCGGCTGCCGCTACAGTGGTTGGCAAGCGTATCGCCGAAAAAGCAAAAGCGGCAGGTATCGAATCAGTTGCGTTTGACCGTTCCGGATTCAAGTATCACGGCCGTGTTAAGGCATTGGCTGACGCCGCCCGTGAAAACGGCTTGGCATTCTAATTAGAGGTTCAAATGGCTAAGAACGATTTGGAAGAACGCTCTGACGGCCTTCGCGAGAAAATGGTCACGGTAAATCGTGTGACTAAGGTCGTGAAGGGTGGCCGTATCATGGGTTTTGCTGCGTTAACAGTAGTTGGCGATGGCAATGGTGGTATTGGTATGGGTAAGGGTAAGGCAAAAGAGGTTCCTGTTGCTGTTCAAAAGGCGATGGATGAAGCTCGTCGTAAGTTGTTCAAAGTACCCTTGAGAAATGGTACTTTGCATCATACGGTTGTTGGTAAGCATGGGGCTACAACCGTGTTTATGCAGCCTGCTCCTGAAGGTACTGGTATTATTGCTGGCGGCCCGATGCGTGCTGTTTTTGAAGTGATGGGAATTCATAACATCACCGCGAAGTGTCACGGTTCGACTAATCCCTATAATGTTGTTCGCGCGACATTGGACGGTTTGGCGAATATTCGCACCGTTGAGCAAATTGCCGCAAAGCGTGGTTTGAGCGTTGCGCAAGTTCTGGGTGAGGTGACAAATGGCTAATGCTGGCAAAATCAAGGTTACCTTGGTCAAGAGCCTGATTGGTCGCCTGGAGTCTCATAAGGCATGTGCCCGTGGTCTGGGTTTAAAGAAACTCAACCAATCGGTAGAAGTGATTGATACTCCGGAAAACCGTGGCATGATCAACAAGATCAGCTATTTGTTGAAGTGCGAGGGTTAAATGCAGCTGAATACGATTGCACCCGCGTCTGGTGCTAAGCATGCGAAACGCCGTGTTGGCCGTGGTATTGGCAGCGGTTTGGGTAAAACTTGTGGCCGCGGTCACAAAGGGCAGAAGTCTAGAAGTGGTGGCTTTCATAAAGTCGGCTTCGAAGGTGGTCAGATGCCACTGCAGCGTCGTTTGCCTAAGCGTGGTTTTGTTTCCTTGAATAAAGGATTGAACCATGAAGTTACATTGGGCGAATTGGCAAAGTTGCCGGTTGATGATATTGATCCGATGGTGCTTTTGCAGGCTGGTTTGGTTTCTGCGAATGCACGCACTGTTAAAGTCATATTATCGGGAAAAATCGAGCGAGCTATCAAAGTACGTGGTCTGCTGGTTTCTGCAGGTGCGCGTTCCGTAATTGAAGCTGCTGGTGGTTCGATCGCTGAATAAATTTAAGGCTACGCTGTGTCTAATTCGATTCAAAGTTCGGTAGACAAGTTTGGCGATCTCAAGAAGCGCCTCTGGTTTTTGCTAGGGGCGCTTATTGTGTATCGTATTGGTGCTCATATCCCTGTTCCTGGGATCGATCCTGATGCGCTGGCAAAGTTGTTTAGCTCTTCACAGACGGGCCTGTTGGACATGTTTAACATGTTTTCCGGTGGTGCCCTGAGTCGTTTTACGGTATTTGCAATTGGCATCATGCCGTATATTTCGGCATCGATTATTATTCAATTAGCATCGGAGATTCTTCCTCAGCTTAAACAGTTGAAGAAAGAAGGCGAAGCTGGCAGGCGTAAGATTACAAAATTTACGCGTTACGGGACGGTGCTGCTAGCTACATTCCAAAGTTTTGGTATTGCGGTGATGTTGTATCGGCAACCAGGTTTGGTATTGACCGGTCAAGTGGAATTTTACTTTACCACCGTCATTACTTTAGTTACTGGCACGATGTTTTTGATGTGGTTGGGCGAGCAAATCACGGAACGTGGTATCGGGAATGGAATATCGCTGATTATTTGTGCTGGTATCGCAGCTGGTGTGCCATCTGCCATTGGCAAGACACTTGCTCTGGCAAATCAGGGGTCGCTTTCAATTCCGTTTGTATTGTTCTTGTTCATTGGGGTGGCATTGATTACCGCGTTGGTTGTTTTTGTTGAACGTGGACAACGTAAAATTTTGGTGAATTACGCAAAGCGTCAGGTTGGAAATCGTGTCATGCAAGGGCAAAGTACTCATTTGCCACTTAAGTTGAATATGGCAGGTGTAATTCCGCCCATCTTTGCCTCAAGTATTATCCTTTTCCCAGCTACAATTGCCGGATGGTTTGGGAATAGCGAGCATTTGAGATGGTTGAAAGATATTGGTGATGCTTTGCACCCAGGTCAGCCAATATATGTTCTTCTCTATGCTGCTGCTATCGTCTTTTTTTGCTTCTTCTATACAGCTTTGGTTTTCAATCCAAAGGAAACTGCTGATAATTTGAAGAAGAGTGGTGCATTTGTTCCGGGGATTCGTCCTGGAGAGCAGACCTCACGTTATATTGAACGTATCATTTTGCGTCTAACGTTATTTGGTGCAATCTATATTACGCTAGTGTGTCTAATTCCTGAGTTCTTGATCGTCAAGTGGAATGTTCCATTCTATTTTGGCGGGACATCGTTGCTGATTATTGTAGTCGTAACGATGGACTTTATGGCGCAGGTGCAATCGTATATTTTGTCCCAACAGTACGAAAGCCTGCTGAAGAAGTCTAATTTCAAGGGCGGTTTGACCGCTCGCTGATTACAGAACCAAAATCGCGAGATGGCGAAAGAAGATACGATTCAAATGCAGGGTGAGATTTTGGAAACCCTGCCGAACGCGACATTCAGGGTTAAGCTTGAGAATGGCCATGTTGTGCTTGGCCATATTTCTGGGAAGATGCGGATGCACTATATTCGTATCCTTCCAGGTGATAAAGTGACGGTGGAGCTGACCCCCTATGATTTGTCGCGTGCACGCATTGTATTCCGAGCAAAGTAGGGCGGAATGCTGGCTTAGTTCTTTAGTAGGAAAGGAACCAAAATGAAGGTACAACCTTCGGTAAAACGGATCTGCCGTAACTGCAAGATGATCCGCCGGAACGGTGTGTTGCGTGTAATTTGCACGGATCCCCGTCATAAGCAACGCCAGGGCTGATTGACTCAGTCAATTGCTGGCGATACAATCGTCAACTTTTTGATATTGGGGTATTTTCATGGCCCGTATTGCCGGGGTTAACATCCCGAACCACCAACATGCGGAAATCGCTTTGACCGCTATTTATGGCATTGGTCGTACTCGTGCTCAAATCATCTGCGACGCAGCTGGTATTGCACGTAATGCCAAGATGAAGGATCTCAACGATGCTGACATGGATAAGTTGCGTGATGAAGTTGGCAAATTCACTGTAGAAGGTGATCTTCGCCGCGAAGTTACGATGAATATCAAGCGTCTGATGGACCTCGGTTGCTATCGTGGTTTGCGTCACCGTCGCGGACTGCCCGCACGTGGACAGCGTACCCGTACTAATGCGCGTACTCGTAAGGGTCCTCGCAAGGCAATTGCAGGTAAGAAGTAATATCAGGTTGTACACACATTAAGGAATAAGTAATGGCTAAAGCATCTACTGCCCGTGTGCGTAAGAAGGTGAAGAAGAGCGTGAGCGAGGGCATTGTCCACGTACATGCTTCCTTCAATAACACCATCGTTACAATCACGGACCGTCAAGGCAACGCCCTGAGCTGGGCGACCTCTGGCGGTGCTGGTTTTAAGGGTTCTCGTAAGTCGACCCCGTTTGCTGCTCAAGTTGCAGCGGAAGCTGCTGGTAAAGTAGCCCAAGAGTACGGTGTCAAAAATCTTGAAGTGAGAATCAAGGGACCAGGGCCTGGTCGTGAATCTGCAGTTCGTGCTTTGAACGCACTGGGTTTCAAGATCACCAGCATTTCCGACGTTACGCCGGTTCCGCATAATGGCTGCCGTCCTCCTAAAAAGCGTCGTATTTAATATTGGAGAAGAATTGTGGCTCGTTATATCGGACCGAAATGTAAACTGTCTCGCCGCGAAGGCACAGATCTGTTCCTGAAGAGTGCTCGTCGCGCTCTGGATACGAAGTGCAAGTTGGATTCTGCACCTGGCCAACATGGACAGAAAACACCACGCTTATCGGACTTTGGTCTGCAGTTGCGTGAGAAACAAAAGATCCGCCGTATTTATGGCGTATTGGAGCGCCAGTTCCGTAATTATTTCGCTGAAGCAGAGCGCCGTAAGGGTTCAACTGGTGAAAATCTGTTGAAGTTGCTTGAAAGTCGCTTGGATAATGTCGTGTACCGCATGGGTTATGGTTCTACCCGCGCAGAAGCACGTCAGCTGGTCAGCCATAAGTCGATTACCGTAAACGGCAACGCTGTGAACATCCCTTCTTATCAAGTTAAGTCGGGTGACGTTGTTGCCGTTCGCGAAAAATCCAAAAAGCAAGTACGTATCGTTGAAGCACTTGCATTGGCAGAGCAAATCGGCTTCCCGTCATGGGTTCAGGTTGATTCGAAGAAAATGGAAGGCGTGTTCAAATCAGTACCAGAGCGTGCTGATCTCGCCGGCGACATCAACGAGCAACTCGTTGTTGAATTCTACTCGAAGTAACCTGTAACCAGACAAGGAAGGGTTATGCAAAGCAGTGCTACTGAATTCCTGAAGCCGCGTATTGTTGACGTTCAGAACATCTCCCCGTTTCAAGCGAGGGTAGTCATGGAGCCGTTCGAGCGTGGTTATGGTCATACGCTTGGCAATGCGCTGCGTCGAGTGCTGTTGTCGTCGATGCCTGGTTATGCACCCACTGAAGTAAAAATCGAGGGTGTGCTACATGAGTATTCGGCTCTGGATGGCGTTCGTGAGGATGTTGTCGATATTCTCTTGAATTTGAAAGGCGTGGTCCTGAAGCTGCATAACCGCAGCTCTGCCTTGCTGTCTTTGAAGAAAGATGGTGAAGGTGTGGTGACTGCTGCCGATATCGAGACAACTCATGACGTTGAAATTCTCAATCCTGAACATGTCATTGCTAACCTGTCTTCAGGTGGCAAGTTGAATATGGAGATCAAGGTTGAGCAGGGTCGTGGCTATGTACCGGCTACCGTTCGGGCGAAAGATGATGAAAATCGCTCGATTGGTAGCATCCTATTGGATGCTTCCTTCAGCCCGGTGCGCCGCGTTGCCTTCAGTGTTGAAAGCGCACGTGTTGAGCAACGTACTGACCTCGACAAGCTGGTAATCGACATCGAGACCAATGGCGTGATTGAACCAGAGGAAGCTGTTCGTTTCGCAGCACGTACGCTGGTTGATCAGCTGTCAGTTTTTGCCGATCTGAAAGGTACGACGGTCGAGGTTGAGCAACCACGTGCACCGCAGATCGATCCGATCTTGTTGCGCCCGGTTGATGACTTGGAGTTGACCGTTCGCTCGGCAAACTGCTTGAAAGCGGAAAACATTTACTATATTGGTGACCTGATCCAGCGCACCGAAACTGAGTTGTTGAAGACGCCTAATCTGGGCCGGAAGTCCTTGAATGAAATCAAGGAAGTGCTTGCCTCGAAGGGATTGACGCTTGGGATGAAGCTGGAAAATTGGCCACCAGTCGGTTTGGAAAAACCGTAAGGAAAGGACACGACAATGCGTCATCGTTTGAGCAATCGCAAACTGAACCGCACAAGTAGCCATCGTCTGGCTCTTCTGCGTAACCTTGCGAATGCACTGTTGAAAGAGGAAGTGATCAAGACAACGTTGCCTAAGGCGAAGGAATTGCGCCGTGTAGCAGAGCCTTTGATTACTTTGGGCAAGAAGCCTTCGTTGGCTAACCGTCGTTTGGCATTTGACCGTACTCGTGATCGCGAAGTAGTGGTTAAGTTGTTCGACGTACTGGGCCCACGTTTTGCAAATCGCAATGGTGGTTATTTGCGCATTTTGAAATGTGGTTTCCGTCAGGGTGATAATGCGCCGATGGCTTATATCGAACTGCTGGACCGCCCAGAACAAGCTGTAGCCGCATCTTCCGAAGAGTAAACTCAGTTTGTTAGACAACAAAAAAGCCAGCATGAAGCTGGCTTTTTTGTTTGTATCTACGCCCGATCCAATGCTCAGAGTGGCTAGCTAGGCTTAAACCATCATCAATGTGCTTCCTGAGTAGTGAGGATGCTCAATGTCATGTTGTATCGATATTCTCTCAATCAGTTGGCATAGCCGGAGGAGTGACAGTCATGACTTCGTCTAGTGTAGTTTGTCCAGCGGCCACTTTCATTGCGCCACTTAGACGGAGTGGTTTCATGCCGTGTTTAATGGCTGCTTGGCGTAATGCGACGATATCCTGTTCCTGTCCAATCATTTTCCGGATCGAAGGTGAAATGGTCAGCATCTCGTAAATGCCGGTTCGACCATAGTAACCCGTCATGCGACATTCTAGGCAACCAACGGGTTTGTAAATGTGGGTTGGTTTTGAAGCACGCCATGGTTTGACTAGCTCCGCCCACGTTTCATCGCCGATCTCTCGTTCAGCCTTACACTGTGGGCACAATGTACGTACCAGTCGTTGGGCGACAACACCAAGTAAAGCGGCATTCAGTAAGTAGCCAGGAACACCAATTTCAAGCAATCGAGTAATGGCGGAAGGTGCATCGTTGGTGTGGAGGGTCGACAGTACCAAGTGGCCAGTCAATGCAGCTTGAATGGCCATCTCGGCAGTTTCCCGATCACGGATTTCGCCAATCATGATGATGTCAGGATCTTGTCGTAGCAAGGTTCTTACGCCGTCTGCAAAGTTAAGGCCAATTTGGGGTTGCACTTGCATCTGGTTTAAATGCGGCATTACCATTTCGATTGGATCTTCAATGGTGCAGACATTCACCTCGGGTTGGGCAAGTTGCCGCATCGTGGTGTAGAGTGTGGTGGTCTTGCCAGATCCAGTTGGGCCGGTCAATAGGACAATCCCATTGGGTTGGGCAATCAGTCCGTTCCAGATGCCCATTTCCTCTTCTGTAAAACCGAGTTCTCTGTATGACTTGGCCAGTACGTCCGGGTCGAAAATCCGCATGACCAGCTTTTCACCGAATACGGTTGGCATGGTTGATAGGCGTAATTCCACCTCCTCACCATCTGGAGTTTTGGTTTTGATACGGCCATCTTGTGGACGGCGTTTTTCAACAATGTCCATTCGTCCCAGTAACTTGATGCGGCTGACAACTGCGGTCATAACGGAGACGGGGATTTGATACACCAGATGCATGACGCCATCGATCCGGAAGCGGATGTTTCCGCTGTCTCGACGAGGCTCAAGATGGATGTCGCTGGCGCGTTGTTCGTACGCATATTGAAACATCCAATCCACGATGTGAACGACATGCTGGTCGTTGGCATCCAATGACGTGGTACGGCCCAGTTCAACCAATTGCTCGAAACTGGCGACACCTGAGCCGGAACCGGACTGGGCTTTGGTAGCCCCTTTCAATGAACGTTGCAGACTATAAAATTCGGCTAGATAGCGAACAATATCATCCGGGTTGGCCAATACACGCTTGATATGCTGGGTGATGGCTTGAGATAGGACTCGCTCCCAGTCCCGGTCAAAAGGGTTCGCCGTTGCAATCGTAATCTCGGTACGTGAGACCGCAACTGGCAGAATCTTGTAACGGGTTGCATAGGCATGTGACACCACGGCACAGACATTGGGAACATCGACCTTCAAAGGGTCGATATTGATATATTCCAGCTGCGTTTTGTTTGCTAGCCATTGCATTAGTATGTCAATGGTAATTAATCGGCTGGGTGATTCGGCAGATTGCCAACGCTGATTGGCAATCAGTGTCAGCGGATGTGCTTCGGCACGTTCCTTGGTGCGCGTGCCAACATACATTGAATCTGCATCTTTGCGTGAGACCAAACCATCTTGAACCAATTGGGCAAGGGTGTTGGTAACGTCGAATTGGGTTGAATCCATGATTGTCTTTTGTCGCTGCAAGCCTTGACTATAGCGGGATTGCGAGATGACGCCAATGCCCGATCAACCTGCCTTGGTGGGTTCCAATGGCAACCAGGTGGCAGCAGGTGGCCAATGATACCAACCATGAGCATGAGCGGCTTGCAATGTGGTGCGTAAAATGGTTTGGCGGACCTCATCAGGTGCCAGATGCAGCAATTCCCCGATTCCACGAAAGTCATCTGGCAAGGCTGCATCGTACCAGCCATTTGCACTATGCCGAGCGAGATCAACGGCCAAGACGACGGTACGCGCTCTTGGAAGGCTGGCTTGGCGGTCATCCATCAATTCCATCAACAACTGTGGCAAATGCCATCCTTGTGCCAGAGCCAGTTGCAGTTTCAACAGCGGGAAACCCAGCACATCGGTTTGCGCGGTGGCACTTCGTAGCAAAGGATTGCTACGAAGACGATAGTGGATATCCAGTGCTAATTTTGGGGCGGTGATCCAAAGCAGGATTTCTGCCAAGTCATGCAAGAGTGCGGCAGAAGTCAACTCCTCCACATCAACATCGTGGCGAATCGCTGCCCAGTCACGGGCATACAATGCCGCATGAAAGGCACGACTCAATACCCGCATGACGCCAGACAAGGCGGCTGGTTCCGAGGCAAGATGGTTTTCCAATGAGGCCAGATTGGAAAACGCAGAGAAGAAAGCGTGAGTACCAAACATCATCACTGCATGCTCGACAGTGGTGACATCGGTAACTTGGCTTTTGCGGCGGTGATCCTGCAGGTAACGGATGACTCTCAGGGTCATCAGGGGATCATGTAACAAGACACGTGCAATGTCACGACCGGTGATATTGTCTTCATTGGCTTGCAGTAACTCGATCTCGTGAATGGTTCGGGCCAATACCGGCAGTTCACACTGGGACATGTAGCTGACCCAGGCTTCAAAACTGGATAGCGGTGCAGTGAGCATGTCCACCCCGGCCAATCATCAAGCACATTGCTATTGTTATAGCAGAGCCTAACGGTCTGTCACGTTGCGTAAAAAAGCCGTGATGGCTATTCAGGATTTCTTGGCCAACACTACAAGATTGAGCCGTCCTAATTGTCCAGTTTCAGCATGATCTTGCCAATATGCTCCCCAGCTTCCAGCAGACGATGGGCTGCTGCTGCCTGTTCAAATGGCATTGCCGCCCAAATGACAGGGTGGATGGTACGATGATCCAGTAGTGGCCAGACGAGCGTTTTCAACTGCTGTGCAATATGAGCCTTAAAATCTACCTGACGTGGGCGCAGTGTGGACGCAGTCATGGTCAATCGCCGTTTCAGCATCTCTGCCAAATTGACTTCACTTCGAGTGCCACCCAGTAGCGCGATCAGGCAAAGCCGGCCATCGTCGGCCAGTACACTAAGTTCGCGAGGGATATAGCTGCCACCCACCAGGTCAAGAATGACGTCCACCCCACGACCATGGGTAACTTGTTTGATGATGTCGACAAAATCTTGCTGCTGATAGTCAATTGCGATTGTGGCGCCTAAATCCAGGCAAGCTTGGCATTTTTCCTGATTGCGGGCGGTGGTGAACACCGGGTGACCAAAAGCCCGTGCCAGTTGAATTGCCATGGTACCGATACCACTGGCTCCGCCTTGAACAAACAGGCTCTCACTGGGGGCGATAGCAGCGCGCATGAAGATATTGCTCCATACGGTGAACAGCGCTTCCGGAATCGACGCTGCCTCCAACATGCTCCAGCCTTCAGGAATCGGCAGACAAAGTGCTGCCGGCGCTGTGCAGTATTCTGCATAGCCGCCACCCGTCAAGAGTGCACATACCTGGTCCCCTATTTGTATCCCAGGTGAAGGCTGGCCAACCGCCACTACGGTTCCGGCGACCTCCAGCCCCAGGATGTCACTTGCACCAGGTGGTGGTGGATAGCGTCCCTGGCGTTGAAAGATATCCAAACGATTTAAACCGGCCGCGGCAACTTTAATCAATACTTCGCCACGCTTGGGTGTTGGCGTTGGTAACGTAGATAGTGTCAGTGCCTCGGGGCTGCCAGGCTCGGGCGCCAGGAAAGCGTGCATGGTGGATGGATACATGATTGTTCCTTCAAGCTGGTGGGCGCCTTGCAGGGCCGGGCTACTGAACAGGTACTAGTGTTTTGCTTTGTTTATAATCGCTCACGAAACTGTGCCGACTGATGTTGTTGTGCAAACTTGCCGTATCTTCGAAAGGTCTTTATTTGTACACCTGCCCAGAACTGATTCGCTGGGGCTCCTATTGATTCAAGTTTTGTGCATTCTTGTGGCTGGATTAAATGCTGCAAGCACAATCTCAGGCGGCTGTCTGTGACGTCGTAGCCGCTATGGCAGATGTCATTGAGGATACTTGATGATGGGGGCTGCGGATGATGACGTTATCCATTTCATGTGAATCATCCATTGCATCATGGCCGCTCCCAATGTTGCTAGGGCCATATCCTTTTGGGCATCCCACATGTCTCCTTGCTGCCCGTTGTAACCTTCAGCTGCTGCTGGCGACAAGGTGGCAGCAATCAACCACTCAAACAATTCATACAAAGCGCTGCTGGCAAGCACCCACTCCACGGCAAACCAACCAGCCGCACGTTCAGATAAGCGTAATCGGCTGACCAACGTCGTTTGGAATAGTCTGACCAAACATAAACCATAGGCGAAGTGGGTCAGGCGATCAAAATGGTTTCGTTCCCAGCCAAACCAGCTGCTGAGTGGCGAACCAAAGAGCTGAGCTGTCCATCGATCATATGGCACATTGGTATACAAATAGCGTGCCCCTAGCAGATGCATAGATAAAAACAGCATCAGCAATACGAAATTGACATTATCCAGCGCAAAGCGCCGGGCATAGATTAATAGACCAAGCATTGCCATTAGGGTCAGCGAGTGTTGAAGGACGAGATCAGCAGGCCAGGGGGCTTGAATACACGAGGCAATCCAAAGCAAGACAAAGCTGGCAAAGCCCCACCACTGGGCTGACGTGAAATGAAAGCGATCAAGCATGGGTGACCGGGCGTACGTAAACATCGAATCGAGTACTTTGGCCGATGATTTGTGTGCTGGGTTTGGCGCCAGAAATGATATCTGCCAAGCGAGGACGTTTAACAATGACGCGGCGTCTGGCGGCGCCCAGCGCAGCCTCCAGTAGGCATTCTGCATCCAGGTCATCGCCAATCAAAACCTGGAATGCCTGCATTTCCTTTTTGGCCAATGCTGCCTTGCCGCGGTCTGGAAACATGGGGTCGACTACGACCACATCCGGCCGTTGATCTGGCGCAATCTGTCCTAGCCATTCTGTCGCATTCGCCCTGATCAACATCATTCTTGCTGCAATATCTGTCACATCCGTTGCGGCCTGGGCACGTTGCAAACCATCTCGTAGCAGGGCAAAGGCAATGGGAGAACGTTCGATCATCGTCACCTGACAACCCAATGACGCCAGTACAAATGCATCCCGTCCCAAGCCAGCGGTGGCGTCGACCACATGTGGCAAATAGTCCCCCTTCAATCCTGCAGCTTTGGGCAACAGCTGACCACGACCGCCACCAAATTTGCGGCGGTGGGCATTCGCCCCTTCCACGAAATCCACATAAATCGGACCTGGGGCACCTTTGCCTAGTGTGCGTAGTTCTAAACGGTCGGGTGTCAGGGTCAGGGTATAGCGGCAGGTTTCCGGAATGACATCCGCCAGTGGTAAACCGAGCTCTGCGGCTAATTGTGCTGCGACTGTCGGGTCGGTGTGTTCTTGAGTGATGACGAGCTGATCCATTCGTCTGGTGTCGGATGTGTTGGTTGAGAGTGGCGATGATACCCGAGGATGTCGGCCGTTGCCCGAAGTCATTGGAATAGGTAATGAAATGGTATTTGAATTAGCGCATGTGCTGGATTGAGCAATCGCCGAGCAAATGTCTCCCCGTATTAGCCGCAAGTTTGGGTGTGTCTTGGGAGGTGAAATTTGCAAGCTTTTGATAAATATTAATTATTATCCGGTTTATTGGATGGTTGACTTGATTTCTGCATGCCGATACCACTCATGGCCTGATTCACAAGGCGGAACAAGGGATATGTGGTTATTGCTGTGCTACATGTCGATTCGAATGTACGAGGGCGTTGCATTATACCAATGGCATTGATAACATCACTTCCAGTGATAGTGGTATTTAGGTGGTTTTTCAAGTAAGGCAGTCAGTGCTGGGGTGCTCTGACTGTTGCTTGGCAGATGAGGGTGTGGTTCGGGCAGGGCGCGTCGTTTCGACGTGCCCCGTTTTTGCTTGAGTGGGCACCCTGCTGGTCGGTAAACCAATAAGAAGGGTGAAAACATGAAACGTCAAATGCAATGGTTATCCGCAGCATCGCTGTTGATGCTGCCCTGGCTGGCTCAGGCGCACGGCTCGTTCGATGTGCCGGTGAGTCGGGTGTTGAACTGTTTCAAGGAGGGGCCAGAAAGCCCGAAATCCGCAGCGTGCCGTGCTGCAGTCGAGGTCGGTGGTGCACAGGCGCTGTACGACTGGAATGGTATCAATCAGTTGCCGAATGGTAACCACAAAGCTTTTGTGCCTGATGGTAAGTTATGCAGTGGTGGTAAAGAGCTATTCAAAGGGATGGATCTACCGCGTACGGACTGGGTGTCTACACCGATTTCTCTAAGTGCCGATGGCAAATTCGAGTTTGTCTACAATGCGTCAGCCCCACATGCAACTCGCTATTTCGAGTTCTATATCACCCGTGATGGTTATGATCCGACCAAGCCATTGAAATGGTCCGATCTGGAAGCCACACCGTTTTGCACTATCAATTCGGTCAAGTTGGAAAACGGCCGTTATCGCATGAACTGCCCTTTACCCAAGAACAAGTCGGGTAAGCACGTGATCTATAACATCTGGCAGCGCTCGGACAGTGCAGAAGCCTTCTATGCCTGCATGGATGTGGAAATGAATGGCCAAGTAGTATCCGACTGGCGAGAAATCGGCGAAGTGCGCGCACAACAGGATCTGACCGTGGGTAGCAAGGTGACCTTACGAGTGTTTGACAAGGATGGCCGCGACGCAGAATCACACACCGTTACGTTGAATACGGGCATGAACACCGCCGCCGCCTGGCCTTATCACTTGGGCCTGAAAGTCAACGGGGAGTCTCGGCTGGTCGGTATCGGCAAGCTGGATGCACGCGGGGTATTGAAGCCAGTGGTCAGTGCCACTGAGAACCGCATCTATGTGCATGGTAAGGCCACCTATACCACCAAGATCGATATCGTTGCCGCACCGAATCCCAACCCTAATCCCAACCCAAACCCAGGGCCGGGATGTGATGGTGTGCAACCTTGGAATAGTGCCCGTGCTTACACCAGTGGTGAAAAAGCCTCGTTCAAAGGGCAACTGTGGCAAGCACAATGGTGGACTCGAGGCGAAGAGCCAGGTAGCCAGCAATGGGGTGCCTGGAAAGCCGTTGGTAAATGTAATGGTGGCACTGCACCGACACCGGGTATCAAGTGCGAACAAGCTTGGTCTGCCAGCGTGTCCTACACCGCAGCAGGTATCAAGGTCAGCCACCAAGGCTACAACTACCGTAACAAGTGGTGGAGCCGTGGTGATGTACCTGGGCAGGATGATGCGTGGGAATTGTTGGATACCTGCAAGTAAGAGCCTGTTCGAGGTCTGTCATGAGCGGCTGTCAGCGGGGTGGAGTGCAACACAAAAACCGGAATGTATGTGTGATACATGAGGATTTTGAGCAGCACATGAGCCCTGATCGCGGTTGCGCAATCAGCCATTGAAAAGGTTCTAAGGTGGTTCAAGTGGCATGCTTGAACTGATCAAGTGCAGGCAAGTCGTCAACAGGCCCTGTGAATAACAGGGCCTTGTTGTTCAGTTAAAAAAGCCGGCACAAGGCCGGCGAATAAGCGGAATTCAAGAGAGAGAGAGATTGTGAAGCCGCTAAAACTGGGTTGGGGTATGAAGCATCCCCATTTGAACTCAGGTACCGATCACACCACCATCATCCTTGGTAATCACCAGCGTGGCGGAACGTGGACGGCCACCGTCAGGCCATGCGCTGTAACGGCTGGGTTGTCTGGGATCGTTGAACTCGGTCTTATCATCCAATGGCTCACCGGGATGCTGGATATTGATGAACAGCGTCTTGCTATCCGGCGTCATGGTAAAACCGGTGATTTCGCAGCCGACTGGGCCGGTGAGAAAGCGCTTCGCGATGCCATCAGATGGGCTCACCGCCAGTAACTGGTTATTGCCGAAGTGTTTGAATTCGGTCTGTTTGTTGGCTAGCTCCGGGTGGTACATCGCACTGGTCGATACATCAGTTTCAATCCACAGCATACCGCGCTGGTCAAAGGCCAACCCATCTGGTGCACTGTAGAGATCACCCTTTAAACTACCCCGATTTGCTTCGACACCACTGGCAGGGTCGCCTGCCATGGCGAAAATGTCCCAGCGGAAAGTGTCGGCCGCGGCATCGCTTTCTTCCCAGCGAACAATATGACCATGCGTATTCTTGATTCGTGGATTGGCGGCATCGGCCTTATCACGTTTGCTGTTGTTGGTCAGTGTGCAATACACCTGACGGGTGACCGGGTGGATGGCAATCCACTCCGGGCGGTCCATTTGGGTGGCGCCAGCAGCATCGGCTGCCGAACGCGCTTTGATCAGGATCTCGGCCTGATCCTTGAACGCAGTCAGCTTGGGATTGTTTGGGGTCAGTGGTAGCCAGTTGCCGTTGCCATCCTCATTGAACTGGGCAACATACAAGGTACCCTTGTCGAGCAGATCCAGGTTCTTTTTGCGGTCACTGCCATCAAACCGGGCGTCTGAGACAAATTTGTAGATGTATTCAAAGCGCTCATCATCGCCCATATACACCACCACACGATTATCCGCCGCCAGCGTCACTGCTGCATTTTCGTGCTTGAAACGGCCCAGCGCGGTGCGTTTGACTGGGGGCGAAGTGACGTCGTAAGGGTCAATCTCCACGATCCAACCAAAGCGGTTTGGTTCGTTCGGATGCAGGCCGCAGTCAAAACGGGTGTGGATGCCCCCTGCCTTGGTCCATTCATAGCCCGCGCCTTTCATGGTGACGCCATAGCGCTTCTGATCCGGCGTGATATCGTCAGAGTAATTGGTGAAATAACCATTGAAGTTTTCTTCGCAGGTCAGATACGTGCCCCAAGGTGTCAGGCCATTGGCGCAGTTGTTGAGGGTGCCGAGAATTTCCTCACCCTTCGGGTCAAACTGGGTGCGCATCAGCTCATGCCCTTTGGCGGGCCCACCGATGCGACAGGGCGTATCGGCCGTGATGCGGCGTGCGTACTTGGATGGTCGCTTGACATGCCATTGCCGGTTAGGTGTCTGACTGACTTCATACACGGTCACGCCATGTGCATTGATTTCTTTTTGTACCTGGGCGGGTGTATGGCTGAACGAGGGTTCGGTAGGGTGGAGTAGCCCACGATCGATATATTCATGATTGACGGCAATCAGGCCACTGGTTGAACTGTTGCTGCCCCAAGGCAAAGGCAGGTAGCTCATGCCGTCATGGTGCATGCCGAACTGGATCAACTGGTCTTCTGCTGAATTGGATGCATTGGCGTAAAAGGCTGGATTGCCCAGCGTATCACCGATCGGGTCACCCCAACGCACAAACACGTGCGCTGAATAGCCCTCAGCGACATTGACTTTGTCTGCAAACGAAGGTGGGATTGGCTTGAACCCTGGCTTGGCTTCTGGTGCTGTGAGACTGGCGGCTTGGGCAACGCCACTCAGACCTGTCATGCTGAACAGACTGAGGGCTAGGGAGCCCAGCCCACCCCGCATCAACTGGCGGCGATTCAGCCGTGCATTCAAAATGGTCTCAAATACCGGATTGCCGGACGGATTGGACAGCCCTTCATCTTCAATATCGTGCTTGCTCATGACAGTCTCGTGTTGGCTACAAACGGATCGCCAAGAGTGTAGGCGGGGGATATTGCAGTCACATGACAAGTGACAACAAAAATAAGCCCTCGATTTTCGAGGGCCGAGGGGAACAACAGGGACCCAGGCGAGTATCCCGGAACTGCATGACGATCGTATGACGCTGATACATGTCGTCAAGCGATACTGACCGTTTACGAATGTGTTCAAATAAACAGCGAACAGGCAAACCGGCGCGTATGCCTTGTCAATGCATGGGATTGCT
Organism: Chitinivorax sp. B; assembly: GCF_005503445.1. Classification (NCBI taxonomy): domain Bacteria; kingdom Pseudomonadati; phylum Pseudomonadota; class Betaproteobacteria; genus Chitinivorax; species Chitinivorax sp. B. The sequence continues at coordinate 24,155 of NZ_SCOH01000055.1, forward strand.
ACCACCGACAAACCAATGCCCTGGCAGATTGTTTGCGTGTTTAACAAAATAGCAAGAATCGCTTAGTACCATCCGGCGGGTTTTCAACCTAGAGGTGGATCATGAAACGCACGCTGATTGCGAGCCTGTTGGCTTCAAGCGCTTTGCTTGTCGCCTGCAACTCCAGTAACGATAGCCCTTCGAAAGTGCCGGCAACTACGCCACCTGCAGCTGAAAAGTCGCCCAAGAATGTCATTTTCTTTCTGGGCGATGGAATGGGGATCAATACTCTGACCGCCAGCCGCATCTATTCTGTGGGTGAAGAGGGCGACCTGACCATCGACACGCTGCCTGAAACCGGCTTCGTCAAAACCTATTCCAACGATTCACAGGTGACCGATTCTGCGCCGTCGATGGCTGCCTATATGACTGGCGTGAAGATGAACAATGAAGTCATCTCCATGTCTGCCGATACCAAGGCGCTGGAGCCTGATGGCAAGACATTGACCGGCAAGTGTGGGGCTGCCAATGGCACACCGGCCACCACCTTTCTGGAACTGGCAAAAGCGGCAGGTTGGGGGACAGGTATTGTCACCACGACCCGCGTAACCCATGCCACCCCAGCGGCGACCTACGCCCATGTTTGCCATCGCGATGCGGAATCTGATATCGCAGCCCAATTGGTGCCTGGCGGTAACGGCTTCAACAGCAAACTGGGAGATGGCATGGATGTGGTACTGGGTGGGGGTAAGCAGTTCTTCCTGCCAACCGATGCAGGTGGTAAACGAGCCGACAAGCGTGATCTGACGAGCGAGCTGAAAGCCAAGGGCTACACTGTGGCCTTGTCACGGGCCGAATTCGATGCCATCGACCCAAGCAAGCAGGGCAAGGTCGTTGGCCTGTTCACCGGTAGCCACATGAGTTACGACCTGGATCGCGACGCAGCCAAGGAACCGAGCCTGGCCGAAATGACGGTCAAGGCGATCAACATGTTGCAAAAGAACAAGAGCGGTTATTTTCTGATGGTGGAGGGTGGCCGCATCGATCACGCACTGCATGATACCGTTGCCAAAAAGGCACTGCAGGATACGGTGGCCTTCGATCACGCCATCAAGGTTGCCATCGATGAAGTAAAGAAGACCGATCCGGAACTGAAAAATACCTTGATCGTGGTCACGGCCGACCATGACCATACCCTGGTACTGAACGGTTACGCCAAACGCACTGGCAAGACCACGTCCACCAATCCAGGTGTTCTGGGTTTGTTGCGCGACTATGGCGACGGCAGCGTTGCCAAGGATGACGACGGTAAACCTTTCACGATCATCGGCTTTGGCAACGGCCACAATCGTGTCGCAGGCAATCGCAATACTGCGGTGGAGCTGACCGATGACATCGTGTCTGCCAATGCCTACGCACAAGAGGCCGTGATCAGGATCAACAAGGATCAAGGCAGTGAAACCCATGGCGGGACCGACGTATTCATCGGTGCGACCGGCATGGGTGCTGATCAATTCACCGGCTTCATGGACAACACCAAGGTATTCGGCCTGCTGCGCGCGGCCGCTGGCCTGTGAGCGCGACTGCGAGAAAAGGAATCATCATGAAGTGGACCACATCAATGATCGCTGCCAGCCTGGTGGCAATGGCATTCCCGCTGGTGTCCCAAGCTGCGGGCGAGGCCAAGAACGTCATCTTCTTTTTGGGGGATGGCATGGGGCCGACAACTGTCACCGCTGCACGGATCTACAAATATGGCGAAGCTGGCAGCCTGCAGATGGAAAGACTGACCCGCACCGCCCGTATCAAGACATTTTCGAATGATGCACAGACAACTGATTCTGCCCCATCGATGGCGGCTTATATGACGGGCATCAAGATGAACAACGAGGTCATCTCGATGACCGCTGATACCCGGGCCATCTCGCCTAATTCCGCCGGTGTGGGTAATTGCGGTGCCAATAATGGCAAGTCCGTGGAAACGATTCTTGAACTGGCCAAGGCCAAGGGCAAGGCGGTTGGCGCGGTCACCACCACCCGTGTGACCCATGCTACTCCCGCAGCAACTTACTCGCATACCTGCCATCGCGATGCCGAGAGCGACATTGCGGCACAGGCCGTGCCGGGTGGCACTGGGTATAACACTGCCCTGAAGGACGGGCTGGATGTATTGCTGGGTGGTGGCAGGCAGTATTTCATCCCGAAGGCCGATGGCGGTACTCGGCCGGACGGACGTAATCTGATCAACGAAATGAAGGCACAAGGCTATACCTATGCCGATACCGGCGCGGCACTACGCGCGGTCGATGGCAAGGTAGTCAACAAATTGTTCGGTCTGTTCCACAAAAGCCACATGGATTACGAGCTGGATCGCGCCAAGAAGAACTTGGATCAGCCCAACCTGGCTGAAATGGCCGTGAAGGCTGTGGATGTACTGAGTAAGAGCCCGAACGGTTACTTCCTGATGGTGGAAGGCGGTCGTATTGACCATGCACTGCACGGTACCAATGCTAAACGGGTCATGGAAGACACCATTGCCTTCGATGACGCCATCAAAGCCGTGTTGGACAAGGTGGACCTGAACAATACGCTGGTGGTATTCACCGCCGATCATGACCACACCATGACCATCAATGGTTACTCACGCCGTGGCAACTCGATCCTGGATGTGTCGCGCAGTTATCGGGACAAGGATTGTACCGATGCCAAGGACCCGCGAACCTGCGCTCCGAACAAGGATGCAGACGGTAATACTTATACCACGCTGGTATTTGGTAACGGGCCGAACCGCAAGGACGTTCGCACCACGCTGGTGTCGGGTGATATCGACAAGAGCATGGTGCTGCATGATGATTATCGGCAGGAAACGGGTGTCAGAATGTCATCTGAAACCCATGGCGGTGGCGATGTGATGCTGGGTGCCAGCGGCGCAGGTTCCAAAGGTTTCAAAGGCACACTGGACAACACCAAGGTATTTGGTTTGTTGAAAGCGGTCATGGGCCTGTAATCGCACCAACAACCGGACCCTTGTACCAAGCTAAGTCGCACACCGGCAGTACAAGTGGTAACGGTTGGGGTGATTGACATGTCCCGCCAAGGTTTCGCATTCATGTGGCGACCCTTGGTGGGGCACGCTGCAGAAAGAGAAAGTAAATACATGAAACAACGATGGATAGGGCTGGTGCTGGGTGTATTGGCACAAACCGCCACCGCAGCGCCTGATTTGGCTGCAACCCTGACTTATGAAACACACGAACTGACCAACGAAGGGGTAAGCCGGATCACCCGATTCCAAGAACGTTTCTTACGCGCAGGTAACCAGGTCTGGACTGAACGGTTGATCCCACTGCAGGCCCGCTACGTCACCGGGGGGCATGTCCACTCAGCGCGTTGCGGCAAGCTGCACATGCTGCCGCTGTCTGCCAAATTGATCACCCGGCAGGCCAATGGGCAGTTGAAGCTGCAGTTCGTGCAACCACTCAGTCAGACAATCATCGATACCGACACCCGTGATTATCCCGAAGTTGGCTTCGACAACGCTTGGGATCGCGCCTATTACCTGGTCGACAAACAAGCACTGCAACGGATGAAGAAAATGAGCAGGGCGTCAGATGTTGACCGTGCCACCTGGTATGAACAGGAAGGTGCTGGACAATTCACCCGCGTGCTATGGTCTGCTCAACACCAAGTGCCCTTGGTTATCGAATCCGGCACTACCAACGGCACACGGCTGACCCGCACCACAGTCAACCTGGAAGCTATGCCCAGCAAACATCTGCTGCCATGGGGGCACTTGGGCAGTATGCAACACAAGGACTATATTGATTTGCTGGATTAGTTGGGATTGAGCGATGCTGCATTCTTCTGTGAATCGCTTTTTCATTGCCGTTCCTTTCTGAAGGAACGGGCTCTACATCGTCATGGTACTAAATGCAGGGTACAGGTCGGGTGCTGGCCAAAGGGATGCAGTTGTTAGGCATTCAGATCAAGATACTGCAACGGGCTGTCGGCCCTCTGTATCCCCGAGCAGTATGTGGGCTGTGAATTGTTCTGGTGGTCGGTATGAGCAGCCGCAGCGGCACTCAAACAGCCTATTTGGCCTTTGCTAGCAAGGCCAGTGCTTGGCGCTGTCGAACACATCAGTCAGCATGGGCGGCGCAAGTTGACGTGATGGCAGTGCGGCAGACAACGACTCGATGGATGGGGGAATAAATGACAAGGCGAATCAATACTTCCAGCCGCTGATCTGTACCCAGCGTTCCATCTGGTCCAGGCGGTCTTGCCCCCAGAAGGGCTCGTCACCCACGAATACCCAGGGCACACCAAATACCCCGCGCTGGTAGGCGACTTCCGTCGTCTGACGTAGCTTGTCTTTCACGGTTTGGTCATTCAAACCTTCCTGCAAGTACTCACGATCGATGCCGAAGCGCTCACCCAGGTCCAACACGTAATCGGCATCGCTGATGTCATGGTCGGTTACCCAGTAGGCTTTCAGCAGCGCCAGGGCAATCTGGATGGCGACATCCGGTTTGTCTTCATACAGCCAGTAAAAGGCACGACATGCCGCCAGTGGGTTGACCGGAAATCGGCTGGGCCAGTTCAGGGGCATGCGATGGAAGCTTGCGGTGCGCTTGGCATCCCGCATCATGTAGTCTTGACGCAGTTCTGTTTGGGGGGGATTGTTCAGCAGCTTGAAGATTGCACCAATCAGAATCGGCCGCCACGTCAATGTCTTGCCGTTACGCGCGTCGAATCCTTCAAGGCGATTGGCGGCAATGTACGAGTAGGGCGAGCTGAAATCGAAGTAGAAATCGATCGACAGCGACATGACGACCTCGTTATATAGAACGGTATAGCCTAAACTTAGCCTATCGTGCCCGGATCACAAGGAAAATACATGGATTTGTCAGCCAATTGGCTGCAAATCAGTCGGAAACGCGCTCATTTCATTCATGGCCGGTGCCGGTGCAAATTAGTTCGGTCGTGGTGATGCCAGGCGCGATTCAAATGAGCATATACCTGTCCAAGATGCACACTGAAATCGGCTTCGCTCATCCCGTGTTCGTCATTTAGTTGATCAATCAGCTTGCCCAGATGCTGATGTGCATCGCGCAACTCATCAATCAAAGCGGCCCATGCGGCAGGGTGCTGGTCTAGTTGCAGTGTGATATTAAGCGCCGCTAACAAAACCCTTCTGGTATTGTTATGCAAACTCGTCGTACGCTCGTACTGCCTTTGTTTGCACGCCTAACCAGACCCACTTCGCTGGGTTTTGTTAGCGGCTCTAAGAGCCTGTTCAAAGTCTTTTGAGCAATAGAGCCAAGAAGGCGAGATGGATGAACTGCAAGCTGGTATTCAACTGCCGCTCACAGTTCTTCCACAGCCGCCGATGTTTTTC
>NZ_SCOH01000056.1 GCF_005503445.1 Chitinivorax sp. B
GAAAGTACGCTTTTAGCATAAATCAGCTGGGGATTTTGGGCGCTTTCCCCAATTTGGCGATTCATCGCGAGCCTAACTTCCATGCCAAATGAAAGTTCGATCCCGCCCTAGGGGTTACTCAAAGACGTTTGAAGTTATCGAGTGGGTGTATTCAACCATTCAGAGAAATGAGCATGGGTATCAAGCTTATACATTGATGAGTCATGTGTTGGCATTCATCATGATGGTGCCTGCAACATTTTGTGCCGGAATGACGCTGCCTTTAATTACGCACTGGCTAATCAAGACAGGTTATGGCGAGAAAACAATTGGATATGTTTATGCAGCCAATACAATCGGGTCAATTGCAGGTGTATTGATTGCCGTGCATTTGGCCATGCCACTGCTTGGGCTGAAATGGGTAGTGTTGCTTGGAGGATTAATCGATATTGTAGTAGGTATGTGGATATTCACCCGTTATAAGGAACAGGTCAAATTTTACAGTGCCTTGGGCTTTTCATTAATTGGCTTAGGGTTAGTTGTCATCACCAGTTCGACACTTGATCTTGATGCGAGAAGGATGCTAGGCGGCGTATTCCGTCATGGGCGAGTGAGTATTCCCCAGCAAAGCCAGGTGTTGGCAATTCAAGATGGTAAAACTGCAACGATAGGTTTAACCGGTAACCAGGATGGGTATCGCATCATCTCAACCAATGGTAAACCTGACGCTGGTATGGATGTGAGCGGAAAAACCGAGGCAGCAGACGAAAGCACCATGGCCTTGCTAGGTGCAATCGGGTTTGCACATCATCCAAGTCCCCAAACAATTGCTGCCATTGGCATGGGGTCAGGTATGACGACACATACTGTTCTGTCGTCGTCGATACCAGTCAGGGTTGATACGATTGAAATTGAGCCTGCAATGGTTAGGCTGGCCAAGTTGGGTTTCGGTAAACGTGTTGAGCGCACATTTTCAGATGCGCGCAGTAATATTGTAATTGAGGATGCAAAGACCTATTTCTCGCTTGGCAACAAGAAATATGATTTGATTATTTCCGAGCCATCTAACCCATGGGTCAGTGGTGTATCGTCGCTTTTCTCAGATGATTTTTATCGTCACCTGGCCAGACATCTTAATGAGGATGGGGTGCTGGTTCAATGGATTCAAATTTATGAAACGGATATGAATATCGTTGCTTCAATGATAAAGGCGTTATCCAGGAATTTTGGTGATTATGTATTGTATGGATCAAATAATACAGACATGCTCATTGTGGCAACGAAGAAGGATAAGATAAGTTGGAATTATAATGTTGTGTTTTCCCAGTCTGAGCTGTCTAAAGAACTTGAGAGAGTTGGGGTGAAGTCAGCTGAGGACTTGAAGGTGCGATTGATTGGTACGCGGAAACTTTTGCATACTTTTTTCGAAGATATTTCAGTGCCGGCTAATTCTGACTTTTTCCCCTATATTGATCTGCATGCGGCAAGAGCACGTTTCGTCAATACCAATGCAAGTGGTTTGACATCATTGGGGACTGCTGATATTCCATACCTCGAATTGCTGGTTCCTGAGGTTCCTGAGCTGGAGCTGAGGCAAGTTACTTCAAGCCGTTTTCTATCTCGTGCATATCAAGCAGAGTTAGTAAGAAAGATGACCCAGATGGTCTTGTCTGGAGACTCAACTGAGTTAAGTGAACTCTATAAGAGTTCATATGCAATTTTGCGTTCAGCTGGTCATTGCTCAAGTGAACAGGCAATGCGTATCAAGGCGGTGTATGAAATTGGAAGTTTGGTTGCCCCCATGATTCGTGGTGATGTTGCAACTGTATTTTGGTCTAAGCTGGAGAGTTTGCCTTGCATGAACGAGCGAACCGCGCTACGCGAGTTGCTTAGTCTGTTCAGATATATCAGCGCTCGTGATTTCCAGGGAATGAAATCAAGTAGCCTAACATTGTTGAATGGCGGTGCGTGGAAAGTGGATGATTCTGCATTGATGCAGTTCCCACTTAGGGCATTGCTTGTTGCGGAGCTGGCGAGCGGCAATCCAAAGAATGCTAATCAATACTGGCGGCAATTTGGTAGAGAACCTTTCAATCTTGAGCCTCCGAATATTGAATTCGCAATGTTGCTTAATTTATCTGGATTCAATCAAAAGATGTCGATGCATTAAATTTTTGGAGGCGGTAATTGAGATTACCGCGTGTTTGCTGTGGATCTCGTCTGGGCCTTTCTTGATATCCATTCTGGATGCAGTTCGAAAGGTATTTTGTGTGCATTTGCAACAGCTTGCATGGTTTTCCGATAGGTGTGTTGCGTTGATAAGACATCGCTTTGTTTGGTGTCAGTTAGATAATGGCATGACCGGATTGTTAAACCATACTTGGAGAGCGACATGAAGCGGACTTATGCCGGAAGTTGTCACTGTGGTCAGGTTCGATTTGAAGCAGACATTGATTTGAGTGCCGGTACTGGCAAGTGTAATTGTTCGATCTGCACTAAAACCCGTAGTTGGAGTGCCATTGTCAAACCAGATGCATTCCGCTTGCTCAGTGGAGAAGGTAGCCTGTCTGATTATCAGTTCGGCAGTAACAGTGTGCATCATCTGTTTTGCAAGCAGTGCGGTATTCATTCCTTTGGGAAAGGGAACATTCCTGAGGTTGGGGGGGAATTCTATGCCATACATGTCAATTGCTTGGATAACGTGACGCCTGGAGAGTTGATCGAGGCGCCGGTACATTATTCTGACGGCAGGCACGACAACTGGCAGAATCCGCCTATGGAAACACGCCACCTTTAAACTAACCAGCCAGTGTGGGCTAGCCTGATTTACCGGCCATGTCAGGTGAGTCAGGCTGATTCGTATTGCTTGATATACCAACAACAATCGTCACGATGCTGCATTGTTTGATTCGACCTCTAGCCTATTTGGGCGCTTTGTTTCTAGTTTGCAGTTTATTGATGGCCTGCGATAAACAGTCTGATCCGGCATCCCGCTTGCCTAAGCAGCTTGCTACCCTGCCAACCAATCAATCTGTAGACAAGTCGGCTGTTACGGCCAATGCATTACTGGATAAATTGTTATGGGACAGCCTGCGGCGGCAGTATCCCGATGATGATTTGTCATCAGACAGGATTCTGGGTATGGCGGCCAATATGTTGGATCTCAACGAGCACGTTGGTGAAGCAATGGTGGACCCCGATTTATCCGGGTTGAGCAGTCCTGTTGTGACAGTCCACTCTACCGTGGTGGATGGTAAGCCATACACACATGTACGTTATGTTGAAAACGGCGTGACTATTGTGCTACCCAAACCGTTGCAGTCGGATAGCAATGTCTATGTGCTGATTGGTAGTGCCCCAAGTTTGTTACGTCTTACCGATCAGGATACGCAGCCAATCAAATTGGCCCGGGCAGTGATCAGCCAGTTTGCCGGCGACATGTTTGCCGCCCAATTAAAAGAGCGCGGTGAGTTGTAAAAGCCTGTTCAATATCTTATTGCGCAACCACGATAGGGGTTCATGTACTGCTCAACATCCTCATGTATCACACATACACTCCGGTTTTTGCACTACCCTTCGCCCCGCAGATGGCTGCTCATCATAGACCTTGAACGGCTTCTATGAAGCGTGTCACACACAGCGTCATCCCAGCCAGGAATGATGTCAGGTCATCCACTACCGCGTAACGTTGAGTTTGATCTGTTCAGCTGGTAACGGGCCTGATCTGATTCATCCCATGCAGGGCCAAACTGGCGCTGCGTAGGGTCACACTGCCGTGATCTTCACCATCCAACAATTTGAAGCCAGTACGCAGGCCTGGGACCTCCTTCAGACTGAGCGCCATGTCTCGAGCAGTGCTGACAATACGGCGTTGCTGCTGCCGGCGTTGGCGTTCTGGATCGAGTTGTGGGGTGTTTTCTTCAAGGCTTCCAGCAGTAATCAACAATTGGGTCGAAAGTGGTGCCTGCCCACGTGATTGAGCGATAAAGCGATCCCGGAAAGGTAGGACAGCACGCTGTCCCCACCAGATGGATGGACTGGCAGCAATATAGTGCTGGAACATCGAAGTACGGGTCAGCAAGGTATACAAACTGAGCAGGCCACCGAAGGAGTGGCCAAACAGACCTTGGCGCTGTGTATCCAGCGGTATCTGCTGAGCCAGCCAGGGTTGAAGTGTGTGCTGGATGAAATCCAGGAACAAATCGGCACTGTTGGGGCCGGGCTCGGCCGTCAACGGGGCCAGCGTATAATCGCGCTCGCGAGCCTGCATGTCGTAGGCTGCATCAATCGGATAACCAATACCAACAATGACTGGCGTATTGGCTGCCGTATGATCTGGTCGTTCTGCCTGCTGACGTGCCAGGGCTGCAAACAACCCAAATAGAGCATTGCCATCCAGTGTGTACAACACGGGATAGCCTGATTTGGGGGCCGCATGGGCCGGTTGGGATACAAAAATACGCCAGCGCCGGTCACCAGCTTGCAAATCGATCTGACGGCTATTGGGCAAGCTAAAAGCCGGCGCAGATGTCCAGATGGCAGCGTCTGGCATGGTGAGGGAAGGCGCGGTGTCGTTCACGTTATCGATTTGATTGGAAAAAGACTGCCCGGCCATGCAGCTACCCAGCAGACCACCAAGGGCGGTGTGCAAGGCTTGACGGCGAGACAAGTTGGGTTGAGCCGGCAGGGAAGAGATGGGTTTGGCTATTCGGGCCATATCAGTATCCGACATCAGGTTGCGAGGCAATCAGTTGTCTGTTGGCCTGCTTGCTGTTGTGATCGATACAGGGACGAGTATGCGACGATTTGATCACTGTAATCAAAATCATGGACCAGGGTCGATCATGGCTAAATATTTGCATGTTGTAATTAATGATGAGATGATAACAATTCTCATTAATTCTATATGATTTATGTGGTGAGTGCAGTGGATATGTCTGTATCTGTTTGCATAGACAGTAAAAATGGTTTGCATCGGCCGTTCCGATTGCTGCTGTCAGGCCCACGTGTACGACATCAAGGTGAATAACGATGGATCGGGGCGAGCAAGCACTGAACATGCATGAAGGTCAGACGATGTACATGAAGTCAGCTAATGTGGCACTGGCTGCGCATATTTGTCGTACGTTTGAGTTGCGGCCCGGTTTGCGGGTACATCTTGATGATGGCCACGATGAGGTGGATGCGTTGGCACAAGGGTGGTGTATTCCGGGCCTGTATCTGGTCGTGCTGCTGGAGGGGCGGCTTGATCTGGCCTATGGTCAGCAGCGCATACAACTGGCTGCTTCGACTGCGGATGTGGCGCAGCCCGATCTTCCGCAGGCATTTCTGTTGTATATGAAAACGCCGGTGCGTTTCAGTCGCCGCCTGCATATTGGCCGTTATGCCCGACAGTTGAGCTTGTGTTTGTCGGAACAATGGCTGCAGTCGCTATGCCAGACTGGGACGGGTGATTTGCCGCCCCCTTTGGCAGGCTTGTGCGCACGTCATCTAGCGCTGACATTCTGGACGCCGACAGTGAGAGCAAGAGCGCTGGCCGAACAAATACTGCGTCCGCCTGCCGCAAGCCCTATCTTGCAAGCCTTATATCTGGAAAGTCGTGCACTGGATATGCTTGCGGATGTATTGCGCTCATTGCCTGGGTACGTGGACGAATCCGCGACACCATCTCTCACAGCGTGCACAGCAGCCGGGCTGGATGCGCGCGCGTACCGTCGTATGGCTGTACTGCGTGAGCTGCTGGTCAGCGAAGAAGCGCTTCATTTGTCGATGGATGAGATCGCACAGCGGATGAGTATGCATACAACCACCATGCAACGCCATTTCCGCGCCATCTATGGCTCGACGATTGGGGATTTTGTCCGGGAAAACTGCCTGCAGCGCGCACGACTGGCGCTGGAAGGTGATGCCATCAGTATCAAACAGGTGGCTGCGATGGCTGGCTATAGCAGTGCGGCGAACTTTGCAACGGCCTACAAGCGCCGTTTTGGTTTGACACCCAAACAGGCACGGCGCAATGGTTTGAATTGATGCTGATTGGAAAACAAACATTTTTGCTTGGAAAGCAAACATTCGAAGTGATGCAAGAGTGTATAATTAAGAACAATTCTCATTATTGATATGAAAGGTGTTCTTAATGTGCAATCAGGGGGTGCGCTTCAGCCTTAAGCCGATCGTGGTGGCATGTGTATGGGGGATGTCGGCTGTGTCAGCGCAGGCCGCTGAACCGTCGATGGTGGTGACCAGTCAGAAGCCATCCGGTGAGACCATCACACTCGACACCGTAGTGATCACGGCCAGTCAACGTGAGCAGGCAATCAAGGATGCGCCTGCCAGCATCGCAGTCATCACGCGCAAGGAAATTGAGGCCAAGCCTTATACCTCGGTGACCGATGTGTTGCGTACGGTCGAAGGGGTCAGCATTGTGGGTGCGTCACCCAACGATCAGGATATTTCGCTGCGTGGCATGCCCGGCGAATACACATTGATCCTGATCGATGGCAAACGCCAGAACACCCGTGAAACCATGAACCGTGGTACCGGCGGCGTGCAGTCCCAGTTGCTACCGCCACTCAATGCCATCCAGCGCATTGAGGTCGTACGTGGACCGATGTCTTCGTTGTATGGCGCCGATGCCATGGGTGGTGTCATCAACATTATTACCCGTAAAGTGCCTGATGCATGGCACGGCGCCATGACTGTGGGTGGTGTGTGGCAGCAGGAAGAAGGCCAAGGGAATTCGCGCAGTGTGGATTTCTGGCTGGGTGGTCCGCTGAAGGATGAGGTGCTGGGTTTGCAGATTTCGGGCAAAGTTTTTGACCGTTCTGAAGACGACATTTTCTACCCAGCCAACAGCACCAGCGGTGCAAATGGCCAACGTAACAACACACTGGATGTGAAACTGGTCGCCAAACCGGCCAGCGATCAGGATGTCACGCTCAATGTCGGCGCGGAGCAACTGACCTATTACTCCACACCAGGGCTGAGTGCCGCGGAACTGACACCACAAACCGCAAGCACGGCCACGGTTAAAACCCGCCACGAACGTGAATATTGGAGCCTTAGCCACGAAGGGCGTTGGAATTTCGGTAAATCCACATTGGCCGTTCATGGTGAGCGCGGCACGCAAAAGCAATGGACATCTGTTGGTCAGTCGCCCATTGAGCCAGTCATCCGCAATACCGTATTCGATGGCAAGGTGATGATTCCTTGGGCGTCAGACAGCAATATGCTGACGCTGGGCGGACAGTACATCTGGTCACACCTGAGCGGTGCAGGCAAGCAGGATGCAGTACCCAAAGGCTATGCAGTCAATTCGGACAGCATCCGTAACCACAGCTGGGCACTGTTCGGCGAAAACGCCTATTACGCCAATGAAAAGCTCACTGTCACCACTGGCCTGCGGTTGGATGATGACGAACGCTACGGTAGCCACGTCAGTCCACGCCTCTATGGTGTGTACAAACTGAGCCCGCAATTGACCTTGCGCGGTGGTGTAGCAACTGGCTTCAAGGCACCCAGCTTGCGTCAGAGCACGGCAGGCTATTGCATGACCACTGGCGGCCCCGCTGGTGCGACACCAGGCACCTTGTGCGGGAATCCGGATTTGAAGCCAGAAACCAGCGTGACTGAAGAACTGGGCATCCGTTACGACATGAACGACGGTTTTGCCGGCGTGACCTTGTTCAATAACCTGTTCAAGGAAAAGGTATCGAGCTACGACACAGGTGTGGCGGACCCCAACACCGCTGGTCGCAACATCTACAAGTACTACAACATCGGCCGCGTGAAGCTCTACGGTCTGGAACTGACGGGTGGTATGCGTCTGTTGCCGACAGTGAAGCTGTCCGGTAATTACTCGCTGACCTACTCACGACGCGAAGGCAGCGGCGAGACTGCCTTCAATGGTGGTTCGCTCAACGGTTACCCGATCGAAAACACACCTAAGCACAAGCTGTCCGTGCAAGCGGATTGGTCACCGGTGGCACAGTGGAACTTTTACACTGCGGCCAATTACAGCAGCAAGCAATACTGGGCTGCATTCCGCAATGGCGCAGTGGGTGTGCGTGAGCGTTCAGGTGTAACCACCTATGACCTCGGCGGCAAGTGGGCTGTTTCGAAAAATCTCGACGTGAATTTCGCTGTACTCAATCTGACCAACAAGATGATTGCAGTTGACGAGCGTTCGCGCTTCGCGGGCTTGGATGGTAATTGGATGGTGGACGAAGGCCGTCGTCTGGCTGCCAGCGTTTCGGCGCGTTTCTGAGCTGGTTGGTAATTCCAACCCACGTTAGAGAGGAAACACACATGCATCAGAATAGCCAGCGCCTGGCGACCACAACTGCGCAGTTCAGTATTTGGGTTGCACAGCTTGACGATGAGAACAGCCCGGGTTTCTGGACTGCCGAAACCGTTGAGCTGACAGGCGAATTGGATGTCGTGGCATTTCAGACCACGGTGCGTGAAGTACTGGACCACTGCCATACATTACACATGCGCTTTGAGTGGGAGGCAGGCACTCTGTGGCAACATCCACAGCCTGCCAACACCCAAGTGCAATGGCTGGACTTCAGCGGGCAGCCCGATCCAGCCCTGGCAGCCCATGACTGGATCGCAGCGGCTGTCGCCCAACCCTGCGATGTCACACAGGATGCACTGTATGCCACCGCATTGCTGAAGGTATCACCCACGCAACACTGGTGGTACCTGCAAGTACATCACATTGTGCTGGATGGCTTTGGTTACAGCCTGGTTCAACAGGCTGTCGCACAGCGCTATAACGCACGTGTGCGCCAGCAGCCACTACCGGGTTTGCCGGATTGGCAACTGCATAAAGTGATCGAAGCAGAAGTCACCTATAAGCAAAATGGCGGTTTCGAGCAAGATCGTGATTTCTGGTTGCAACACCTAAGCGATGTGCCACCCTTGGTGGAACTGGAACCACTGTGCGAGCCTTCTGCAGAGCCGATTCGACAACATCTGGAGTTGACCCAGCAGGAAGTCACCGGCCTACAGACAGCTGCCCGTGTCACAGGTGGTGACTGGGCTGCCTGGATGCTGTCGGCAATTGGCTTGTGGATGGGGAAGCAGGCCAACCTGCGGCACTTTACTATTGGCATGCCGGTGATGAACCGCTTGGGTACACCTGCCGTGGGCGTGCCCTGCATGGCAATGAATATCGTGCCGCTGAGCATGCGTCTGGAAGCAGAAGACTCATTGCAGGCATTGGTTCAGGCCACTGGCCAGCAACTCCGGGCGATCCGGCCACATTTGTACTATCGCTATGGCTGGATGCGCCGTGACCTGGGGTTGTTCGAAACCGACACCTTCCTGTTCAATCAAGCTGTGAACTTGATGCCATTTGATCGGCAGGTATCCTTTGCTGGCGTACAAAGTCGTATGCGCCCGGTGACAGGCGGCCCGGTCAAGGACTTCAACATCGCGTTGGTGGTGCTCAACAATGTTTGGCAACTGACATTGGAGGCCAACGCCAATGCCTACCAAGCTGACGCCATTGCAGCCATGGCCAGGAACCTGCATCAATGGCTGAATCAGCTAGTGCAAACCGCCCCGGGTGTGGGCTTGGCTGAATTGCTGCCAGATTTGTTTCTCGCAGAAATTGAAGGTGTGTAACACGGTTAGCTCACACCGCAAATGGCAAGATGGATTGGCTCCCAGTGCAGATTGGGGGCCAATTTTCATTTAAAGCTACCAGGTTTGGCACCAAACCTTCAAATGGCCGGCGAAATAGGTGTGATCCTGAGCCACCTCAATGTTGTAGGCGCGGCGTTTCAGTGGTTTGTAGTCAAGCCCAAAACGACATAGTGCACACGACCTGCCATGGTAGCAGAGATTTCCTAACCCTGAGCTTGGACGGTATCCAGTCTCCCACTTTGACCTGCTCAATCGGCATCTCACCAGGATGCTGGCTACAAAGCCATGAGTATGAAATGGTTTGAGTATAATGGTGTCCAATTCATTGACTGATTAGAGTGAAATGGCCTGTTTGACGTGTTGTGCTACCTGTTTCACCAAATCCGGTACCAAGCAATCCAGCACAATGGTATCCGACATGGCGCGTAGCCAGGTCATCTGCCGCTTGGCCAGTTGCCGGGTGGCGAAGATGCCTTTGTCCCGGAAGGTGGCGTAGTTGGTTTCGCCGGCCAGATGTTCCCATGCCTGACGATAGCCAACGCACCGCATTGAGGGCAGATCCAGATGCAGGCCAGGGTAGGTGGCTTGCAAACGACGCATTTCGCCCAGAAAGTTCTGATCCAGCATTTGGTCGAACCGATCTGCTATGCGTTGATGCAGGACGGCACGGTCGCTGGGTATCAGCGCCAGTTTGGTGAGTTGATAAGGTAAAGGCTCGCTGGTCTGGCGGGCCAGGTGGGTGCTCATCGGTTCGCCAGTCAGACGCCAGATTTCCAATGCACGTTGTACCCGTTGCGAATCGCCAGGTTGCAGGCGGGCAGCGGTGATGGGGTCAACTTCAGCCAGTTTGGCGTGCATGGCGGGCCAGCCTTGTTCTGCGGCTTCTGCATCCAGTTCCACACGGATGGCTGGATCGGCTTCTGGCAAATCGGACAAGCCTGATTCCAGGGCCTTGAAGTACAGCATGGTGCCGCCGACCAGTAACGGTACTTTTCCCCGTGCGGTGATCTCCGCCATCAACTGCAATGCATCAGCCCGGAATTGTGCCGCGGAATAGGCTTCCAATGGGCTGATCAGGTCGATCAGGTGATGAGGGGCACGGGCCAGTGTCTCGGCATCGGGCTTGGCCGTGCCAATATCCATATCGCGGAAGACCAGGGCGGAATCCACGCTGATCAATTCCACGGGCAGTGACTGAAACAGTTCAACTGCCGCACCGGTTTTGCCACTGGCGGTGGGGCCCATCAGGAAGATGGCGGGAGGCTGCTTAAATGTTTGGCTCATGCTTGGCTACAGGTGAAATCGGAGGAGAGGGTAGGCTGCATCATTCCAGCCGCCGCAGAATGTGGCTGACTGCTAATGCAGTGGCGACAGATAAACCAATGGCAGGCCAAAAGGCCCAGCCACCGATGGTATCCATCAGATTACCGACCGTGATGGCAAACGCACCCAAGCCTGTCATGCCTGCGCAGAAACCTTTCAATTGCACCAGCAGTGCATTACGGCCAGCGGTGGCAAAAGTGAATGCCGGCATGACCGAGCTGGCAACCGGAAATACGGTCAGCACACCCGTTAATGTCGTGCCCAGTCGCCCGGCCAGTGTAGTCAACAAGACCACCAGCAGCAATGCTGCACCCATCCGTGCTGCCAGTTCAGCCTTGGGAAGATGGGTTGGTTTGGGTGGCGCACTGGGGTGGGGAATGATCCGGGCGGTCGCAATCAGCGCAGCAAGGGCCAGGATACTGACCCAGCCGGCATCTGCCATGCCAGACCATGCCAAGCCCAGTCCGACGGTCAGAAAGCCTGCCCAGCCAGTCAACAGGCTGCCCAGCCAGTTGAAGCGGCGGCTCATTAACCCAAACAACAACATATGGGCGGCAATCGCCAACAACCCCGCGGGGATGGCCCGGGCTGCGGCGGCGGCAAAAGCTGGCCCTTGTTGCAACCATAAGGCCAAAATGATCGGCCCTGCCACCATTGGCAAACCACCCAGGAAGCCCGCTACTGCCTGGCCCCAGCGCTTACCAGCCATACTGGCCAGCCCGATGAAAACGGGTGCGCCAAAAAATTTGATAACCAACAACTCCATAGACTACCTCTTACTGCCCTCGCATGAACAATTTGTCGAGTTCGTTCAGGCTGAGTTTGAACCAAGTCGGCCGACCGTGATTACATTGGCCGGATCGTTCTGTTGCTTCCATGTCGCGCAACAACGCGTTCATCTCCGGCACCGTCAATTGCCGGTTGGCCCGTACGGCCCCATGACAGGCCATGGTGGCCAGTAGTTCGTTACGGCGTTCGGTCAGAATACGGCTGGCACCCACTTCACGAATGTCTTTCAGTACGGCGCGGGCCAGTTCGGCTGCGTCGGCTTGTTGCAACATGGTGGGCACCGCCCGTACCGCCAGATGGGTGGGGGACGCGACGCCAATTTCGAAGCCCAACTGTGGCAACATATCGCCTTGTTCTTCCACTGTAGCCACATCCAGCCGATCTGCCTGAAAAACGACCGGAATCAGCAATGGCTGCATGGACAATTCATTGGCATCGAGCGCGTTTTTCAACCGTTCGTAGACGATGCGCTCATGCGCGGCGTGCATATCCACCACAACCATGCCTTCGCTGATTTGCGACAGGATATAGATGCCATGCAACTGCGCCACTGCATAACCCAGCGGCGGTACAACTGCATCGTCCGTGTGACGTTCCAGCACGGCAGTATTGCCACCAATAAAGCTGGGCGAGGGTGCCGATTGGCTGGTGGCGAAAGTGTTGTTGCTGTTTTTCACACCACCGAACAAGGTTTCATAGAAATTCCGTGGCTCATGCGCCGCCAATGGCATCTGTGCCTGTTCGAAGCGGGGATAGTAAGGCTGGTTTGGGCTGGTACCACTTCCGCCATGGTTGGTCTGGTCGGTGGCTGGTGGAATGAAGCTGTTATCCGCCGTGGCTGCTTGCCCTGCGGTCGTACTGGCCAGTGCCTTGTGCAAAGCATGGAATAGAAAACGGTGGACAGGCTGGGATTCGCGAAATCGCACTTCAATTTTGGTGGGGTGGACATTGACATCCACACCTTCCGGATTCAGCTCAAAGAACAGTGCATAGCAAGCATGCCGGTCATGGTGAAGCACATCCTTGTAAGCCTCGCGGATGGCGTGTGCCACCACCTTGTCACGTACAAAACGGCCGTTGACGTAAAAATACTGGGCATCCCGGCTGGATTTGGAAACGGTCGGTGAACCAGCCAGGCCATAGAGCCGTAAACCGTTGGCGTGCTCATCCAGCATTAGCCCTGACTGGACGAACTCTTTGCCCAGAATGGCTTCCACACGTTTTTCCAGTGTTTGACGGGGCAGTCGCCATTGTGCTTTGGCATTGTGGAGCAAGGTGAACGCAACATCTGGGTAAGCCAGTGCCATGCGACGGAACATTTCCTCGCAGTGGGCGTATTCGGTGGCCTCGGTTTTAAGGAATTTGCGTCGAGCTGGGGTGTTGAAATATAGATCATGTACTTCAACCCTGGTACCTGCAGAAAGCGCGGCGGGCTCTGGTTCGCTGATCTGCCCATCCAGCGTATCCACCTGCCAGGCCATATCGGTACCGGCTTGGCGACTGGTCAGGGTCAGTCGGGAGACAGAAGCGATACTGGCCAAGCCTTCGCCACGGAACCCCAGTGTGCCGACCCGCTGCAAGTCTTCCAACGAGCCGATCTTGCTGGTGGCATGGCGAGACAGGGCCAGCTTCAGGTCATCCTTGGCCATGCCACTGCCGTTGTCGGTTACCCGTAACAACTTGATACCGCCTTGTTGCAGGTCGATTTGAATCTCGGTCGCACTGGCATCCAGACTATTTTCGAGGATTTCCTTGAGAGCCGATGCTGGACGTTCGACGACTTCGCCTGCGGCAATCTGGTTGATCAGGTGATCGGGAAGTAGGCGGATGGCTGGCATGGCATGACGTCGACGGCGAAACGGTCATTATACCAGCCACGCATCGCTTAGAGCCGCTAGCAAAACACTGTGAAGTACTTTTGGTTAAGCGTGCAAGCGGTAGGCACGGCAAGTTTACACAACAACGCTGGAAGAACCTTGTTAGCGACACTTAGCCCTATCAGCGAGCTTACGAGGCAATGGTTTACTTCACCTTGCGTTTACTCATGTGGCGCAGATATTCCAGCAGGTCGGTCAGGTCCGATTCCGACAGGAATTTTTCATCCACTGCGGGCATGACGGCCTTATCCCAGTGGCGCAGTTTCTGTGGATTACGAACCATCATCCGCAAATAGGGTTCTCGGAAATATTCAGTGGGGTTGTATGGCACATTCAAATCTGGTCCCAGTGAAGCATCACCACCCTTATTGAGGGTATGGCAGGGCAGGCAATGCTGCTTGAACATGGCAAAGCCATGATGGATTGGACTGCTGGCTGGCAATTTGGCTGAGGGTAACAATTGTGGGAAGCGGGTTTCGATCGGGGGAACCCGGTCGATGCGGGCGACCTGATAGGGCCACATCTCTGGTGTGATGCTGCTTTTCTCCGGGTTCAGCCAAACCAGATAGAGGGGACCAGCACTGGCGGGTTTGCCTGGCTTGACGGCAGGCCAGGGCGCGTCATCGGTCTCGATTGCCAGAAAGGGTTCTGCTTTGCCTTCGGCCAATAGCAAATGGGCTGGCAAGCTGACGGCAAAGCCATCGGTAGCGACTACTTTCAGGATGTCTGCAGGATCGATTCCGGCCTGCTTCAGCAACGGTTGCAGTGGAATGGCCTTGTATCGCATCGGCTTGTGGTAACTGACATCGCTTGGAATATCGATTTCACGTAAGGACGTGCTGTTCAGCAAAGTCTGTTTATCGAGTGACTGCTTGTACTGTTCGTTGACAATGGTCAGTACCGGCTCGGCAAAGGTCAGGGTACTACAGGCAATCAGACCCGCCAGAACAGCGGTTTTCAAGATGTTGCGCATGAGATCATCCAGTCTTGTTTTTGAGTTATCGACCGGATCATAGTGCAAGCTGGCGGGGACGGGTAGCGGCTGGTGAGGGCATCGATCACAAAATAATGAGCGTCTAATATTTTGATTTCTACATATAGCAATAATGATGCGGTCTTGAAAGGGTGAACGGCTATAATCCGCCATGGCTACCCATTACCGCTCCCAGAACCGTCACCAGACTGACAATCAATAACCCCCAGTGAAAGCGCTGTATATCCGTAATAGTTTGGACGGGATGCTGTCGGGCGCGTTCTGCAAACCAGCGGTGAAGCCAAAGTGGCTCCAGAATGAACAGCACCAGGCTGAATACAAGCCAGACGATGACCATGGCATGCATCCACCAGTAATCTGGTTCGGCGAAGCGCCACCAGAGCTGAAAACGGTGGGTCAGATACAAGCCAGAAAGCCCTGTCAATAAAGTAGCCAGCTTGGCGATGTGCGCAAACCGGTGTTCGATCAGCTCAAACATGAGGGCCTGTTGTTCAGTGGTAAAGCGTTGACGAATGGCCGGCAGGATGACCATCGTGACCATGGCCACGCCGCCGATCCAGATGACAACACCCAGTACATGCAGTGCACGGACCAGGGTGAGCAGTACGAGGTCGAATGTCATGATGTTCACCTGTTGCAGTTCGACCCTGATCTTAAGCGAATCCTGTCCGGCCTGATTTGTGCTGTATCAATTCGAGGCGGCCCGAATTGAGCCAGCATGAAAACCATTGGTCTGATGGGGCATGGAATCATCAAGAATAAATACACATGACCGATCAACATTTGACCCGATATCTGAATACCGACCTGGATTTGAAATCCCCACGGAACTTGGACAACTTGGCTGAAACGCTTGCAAAAGCGGGCGTATCGCCGTTGCAGGTGTTTCAGGGTGAGGACGGTCTGCATTGGGCAACGTTTGAAACTGAGATGCAGTTTGCTGAGCCAGCACCCAATATTGAAGCATTGTTATCTGCGATTGAAGCCTTGTCAGGGGAGGCAAAGGTTGATTGGGCAACCTGCACGCTGCGTGAATTCAATCTGGGTTTCGAGGTGGGGAGTGGGCCATGGGCATTCAATCAGGCTTTGTCCTTGGATCTGCTTGCTCGGATGGTGAAAGTGGAGGTCGGATTGAGGTGGACGCTATATCCCGCAGCAGATGACTGAGTACAGGCAGTAAGCCGGTTTGATCGATTATGTATTTGACGTCACTACATA
The DNA here is from genome assembly GCF_005503445.1 of Chitinivorax sp. B. Lineage (NCBI taxonomy): Bacteria > Pseudomonadati > Pseudomonadota > Betaproteobacteria > Chitinivorax > Chitinivorax sp. B. Next base: position 15,835 of record NZ_SCOH01000056.1, read on the forward strand.
CCATACGTTATGGTATTGTTTGAATATAGCCATTTCCGTTTGCTTTGGGGGCGTAAACAATGAATGCATGGTTGATGTCGGCTGCGGGTGTCACGATGGCCACTTTTTTGTTACATACGCTGGCAGGAGGCAAGGAGGTGGCTGCGCCTTTGCTCAAGGCCCAGGATCTGGGGCCTGTTGAAAAATATACCAGCTACTACTGTTGGCATATGGTGACCATTCTGTTGCTGGTGATGGCACTGGCGATCGGTTACATCGCATGGCAGCCCAATTTGCCGATGCTACTGCTGTTGCTGTGCCTGTCGTTGGCATTTACCAGCCTGAGCCTACTAATGGCTAAAGTATCGCGATTGGGTATCTGGGCATTGCCACAATGGGTTTGCTTTGCTGCAATCAGTGGTTTACTGCTGGCTGGATGGGCACGAGGCTGAGATGGTACGAACAACCGATGTCGATTGGCTGGTGCTGGGTTACTCGTTACTTCGGGAACAAGGCCACACGGCCCTCACTATTGATACCTTATGCCAGATTGCGGGGCGTACCAAGGGATCGTTCTATCATCATCATGGCAGCATGCAGGGTTTCAAACAGGCATTGCTGGACAAATGGCGTGCCGACCATACCGACCGCCTGATCAATGAGACCAACGCCTATGCTCAGCCGGCCAAGCGCCGACAGGTACTGGATTCGCTGGCGTTGCAGCTGGATGCACGATTGGAATGTGCCATACGTAATTGGGCTGCCCATGACCCATTGGCACTGGAAGCCATGCAACAGGTGGATACGCAGCGGATCGATTATGCAGCACGCCTTCACCAGGAAGAGCATCAATGCACTGCTGACGAAGCGCTGCGTATTGCCTTGGCTGGCTATGCCATGTATGTCGGTTTTTTGCAATTAACCGGTGAACGAGAGCAGCGCATTTTGCGGGAATGGGGTCCACGTGCGCGGATTGTGTTCGTGGACGATAACCAGACTTTGTGAGTGCTCAGCGACCCGTTACTGGCGATATAGGTATGACGAAGTGTCGCAAACTCATCGGGATGAGACGTATGACACCGTAGCATGACATCTTGTTCGCCAGGAGGCACCTGGCGATGTTTCCCATTGTGTTTGCTATTGCTAGCAGGGAAAAAATGGGTTGCCTGCCAAGGGTCATGCACCAAGTAGCGGGTTGGCTGCTTGGTGCACTGTCAATCGCCTGGGTTATTTCTTTTTGGGCGGCTGATTCTTGCTACCAGATGACGCATTCTCTCCAGAGAAATAGAAGCCGGACATATCGATAGCCTGTGTCGATATCGTATAGCCAGCCCCTTCCCGGGCTGCATTCAGTAATACCCCCTTATCCTGATCTGCTGTCCATGTGAACACCCCACCCAGGCCATGCTGTGCGGCATAGCGTCCCTTTGCGGAGACGGAACGTGGCGTATCCAGCGAAATGAACATGCCGCTGGTTTCATTGTGCAGGTAATCTGCATCGGCCACCTGATCGGTATAAAGGGTATAACCGTTCCGGCCGGTTTTTCCCTCCAAATCCAGATAGTTATACAGCACATCGTTGAACTCGCTGGTACCCGACTCGAAGCTGCCCAACGCGGTACTGCCGGTCGGGCGGTAGCTGCCCTTTAATGGTGATAGGCTGGTGAAGTCGGCATTCTGACCATTGCGTGAATACCCGGCCCATCCGATGTTGATTTTTTGAGGTGGAATGCCCAGATCCTTCAGATAAGCAACAGCCTTGTCTACCGAAAAGGCGCTGGCCTCGGTGCCAATGGTCAATAGATTGGTGTGGTGATCCAGTTTGGGAGCCCATGGTGTGCCAAAGAAATCGTAGGTCATCACATTGATGCCATCCAGCCCGTTGTTGACCAAATCGAGAATATTGGACTTGGCCAATTTGGCGGGATCGCCGGCTGCGGCGACACTGATGTTCTTGCGGTTACTGCCGGTGAAACGGCTATCCAGCGCCTGACGCAGCTCCTTGATCAGCAGCGCATAATTCTGGCCATCCTCCGGGCGGGATGGATTGCCAGCTTCGCCTCCACCTCCTGGGTACTCCCAATCGATATCAATTTCGGAGAACATCGGAAAGCGATTGAATACATCAATTACCGAATTGATGAACGTGGTGCGACGGCTGCTGGATGCCGCAATATCGGAGAATGGGCCGGACATGGTCCATCCACCGACACTGAAGGCCAGTTCCAGCTTATGTCCTTGAGCGGCTGCCTGCTGTTGCAGACGATAGAGCCCACCTAGCAAGCCAAAAGCTTTGCCTTCGGCAATTTTGGTTTGGTACATGTAGGGCTCGTAGACACCGCCCTGGCCAATGTTCCACCCCTCGGCAGCGCTCCATTCGCTTTGAGTGAAACGGTTGTTGCGCCATGCCGCAATATCACCCCACAAGTCGATAAAGGTGATCTCGTCATTATGTTTGCCCATTGAATTGGCGGCACTCTGGATCACCTGTGCTTTCGGTCCCTGGTCACCTGTGATACCCAGAAAGCCAAAGATGATTTTGTCGTAGGCCTGCGGGTCAACCTCTCCCAAGTCATAACCGCGTCCTGCCTGATTGGGGTCATTCAAATTATCCAGGCGGCCGTCGTATTGCGACCAATCGGTGTAATAGCCGAACACTTTGGGCTTGTTGGCATCTTTCTGATAGCGATTGAAGACAGGCTTCAGTACACGTGCCGAGGTGTAGTTCAACAAGTTGTTGGATGTCGCAGGATTGAACCCGATCGTGGCATAGAGGGCATCTGTTGCGGGATCGGGTTTGATCAGTTTCGAGTCGGTTTTGGTGTTGCCAGTCGACTTGGTCGGCATGGTGTTCGTCCTTAGTTAGGTTGGGTTAGGAAAACAACATCAAGAGACATCGACAACGGCGCCACGCCGGTTGGAGGCGGCATGGCAATGTTCACACTGCGGCGCAGCGGCAGCATTGATTGAAAACTGGTCAGGGACAGGACGTTATAGACATGTGTTTCATGACTCAGACCGGGTACCGTGATGACATCACCCTGCATCGAAAGCGGATGGTGGAATCACTTGACTGGGCTGATGCAGGAGCCCACTTGCAGGTTGTTGGAACTGAAAGCCGGTGTTGGTTCAGTGAGCCCATTCTTGGCCGGATTACCCGGGCAGTCAAGCCTTGTTTAAATGTAATATATTGATTTTATTTGAATTGATAGAATTATCTTATATGCGATAACAGAAAGTTGGGCACGTCCATACCGGCTTGGCGGGCAGCATGAGGCAAATCAGCCAGCACAATAATCGCCAACAAGCATGCAGGTATAGTGGGGTGTTACGTTGAGTGGCTTGGCTTACCGATAAGCGGCTTTTAGTATTAAGTATTAGGATATTCTAATTTTATGATTTTAGTGCTATAAACACACCGCTGATCCCGTGTCATCTTTGCCCAACTCAAAGGAGCACTACGTATGAGCCGAATCGCCAAAATCTGTGAACAGTACCCAGTCAGGTTGATGACGTTGTTGATGGGTAGTACGGTATTGGTCGCATTGCTGCTCTATGCACACGCAGCCACTTCTGCCGACGTGATGGCGCTAGTATCGCCAGAGAAACGACCAGCAGTCGGGCAGTTGTCGAAAATGGCGACATTGGGAAAGCGGATATTTCATGATGTAGCTTTGTCGGCTTCCGGGCAGCAATCTTGTGCCACTTGTCATGTACCTAACCGTGCCTTTACGGCCAATGATGATCAACCTGTCCCATTTGGTGGGGGCGACATGACATTGCAAGGGTTCCGCAATAGTCCAACGTTGCTGTATGCACAATTCACTCCCACTTTTGGTCAATTACCTGGCATTCCACCTTTCGGTGGGATGATGTGGGATGGGCGTGCAGCTGGTTTGGCTGAGCAGGCGACTTTGCCTTTCACCAGCCCGGCAGAGATGGCCAATGCCACCACGGCAGATGTCAGGCAGCGCCTGTTGGCCCGTCCTTATGTCGACTTGTTCAAGGAGGTGTTTGGCAAACCCGTACTGAACAATGCCGATGATACAGTGAAGGCGATGGGGCGAGCCGTGGCGGCGTATGAGCAGGAAGATCCCGAGTTTGCGCCGTTTTCCAGCAAGTTCGACCGCGTCAGTCAGGGTCGTGCCCAATTCAATGCGCAGGAACTGCGTGGTCTCCAGTTGTTCAACGCTCCGGCCAAAGGCAACTGTGCTTCCTGCCACAGTTCGTCACCAGTCAACACTTCGCTGCCCGCTTTGTTCACCAGCGCCACCTACCACAATAATGGCGCACCCAGAAACTGGAACATTGCGCACAATCGGGACAATATCGCAGCGCCATCATTCGTGCCACAGAACGGGTTGACGTTAGGCGCACCATTTCACAAATTCTATGACCTGGGCTTGTGCGGCCCGTTCCGGGCGGACTTTGCTGGCCAGGCCGAGAAATGTGGCATGTTCAAGTCCCCCACTTTGCGCAATGTGGCGATCAAGCAGTTCTACTTTCACAATGGCGTGTTCAAGAATCTGCAGCAGGTGGTGGATTTCTATGTGACTCGCGACATCACGCCGACCAAGTGGTACATCAAGGCCGACGGAATGACACCAGATATCCGCTTCAATGATTTGCCCTTGGCCTATGCCGCCCATGTGCCGACCAATAAGGCGCCTTTCCTGCCACTGAATGGTCGGCCGCGGTTGACTGAAACGGAAATCAACGATGTGGTGGTATTCATGTGTACATTGACTGATGGTTACAACCCAAGTGAGCCAGCCGGTTACCGTTATCCGGCCCAATGCAAAAAAGCTGCAGGGATGGTGTCCTGAGATGGTAAATGCCGAGGATTGTCGTTACGAGCCATTGCTGGTACTTATGTGGGTATATTGCGATGAAGTAATGTAAATTGCTGATTTAAATATGCTTTGAGGGTCGCTATACTACCTTATCAGCCACTCGTTCCGGCTGATGTCTCCAGCCCCTTAATCAGAGGAGGCGACCATGAGTAAGCGATTGTATTTCCTGCTACCGGATGTGCAGGTGGCGAAACAGACCATGAACGATCTGCTGCTGGCCCGTATTGATCAGCGGCACATCCATTTTCTGGCGAAGATGGACCTGGGCGATGCTGGTTTGCATCAGGCCAATCTATTGCAGGAGTCGGATGTGGTGCATGGTGCTCAGACTGGTTTGCTGATGGGTGCGGCAACAGGCCTGTTGCTGGGCATTGGAGCAGCTTTTTTCCTGGCGTCCGAGACTGGGCCGATCTGGGGTGTGACATTGGCCATGTTCCTGTTTGGTGCACTTTTTGGTGCTTGGGCTGCCGGTATGATCGGCATCTCAGCCACCAATAGCCGGCATCGGCAATTTGAGTCTGAACTGGAAAAAGGCTCGATCCTATTGATGGTGGATGTGCCCAAGGCACGAGTGGAGGAAATTCGCCAGTTGGTTGAGCGCGAAGATCCGCACGTGAAAGATGAGGGCCAGGAGCCCACGATTCCAGCGTTCCCATAAGGGGGCTGCGTTCAATGGCATTGGTTTGGCGAACGGATCGTCGTCAGGCGATCCGGCGGGTCTTGTCGTGTCAATTACACTCGATATTGAATGCCGGAACCCAGCCAGAAGTCGTATTCGCTCTTGTTCTCAATGGTATTTCACCAGATCCTTCCCCAACTGAAAGCAGGTCAGTCCGTTCCCTGTCGTTTGCCAAAGCGCAAGTGTCAAGCAACGCGCTGACACGACCGCACTGTAGCTTGGCTTGTGCTTCAGCATACTCGCAGGTTATCGGCAGATCAGAGAGCACAGGGTTCCATTTCATGGATTCCAGTTGTTCACTGCCAAAGTTCAGTACCCAGCTTGGTTGGCAGGTCGAACATCTGTAGCCCTGTCAGCAAAATACAGTGGTAACCATTATGTGAGTCATGCTGATTGGCAATCAGGCTCTGCCAACTGTCCGTTCAGGCTCAACGTCCCGGTTTCCAAGTCAATCTGAACGGTGGGTATCATGATTCATGCCCATCTGGGATCATCTAGATCCGCCTTGTAATCGGCCTGTGTACCAAATCCCAATGCTTCGGCCTGGGCAAAATAGGGGCTGTAGTCGAATTCGTCTTCTGATTCCCAGGGCTGTAGATCCCAGATTGCTTCAATCATCCATACTAACCAGCAAGGTGGTGGTGGCCATTGCTTGAAGTAGGCGATGCGTGCCGCTTCACTCAGTGCTCCGGCATCCCACCACGCGGACCAGGCCATGATGTGACTCTCACCGCTACCCATCCGCCATCCCATGCTGTATGGGTGACAGGTTGGTGCAAAGACCCAAGGCGGAACCATGTTCCCGAATTGCGCAGTTTGTTCGGAAATATGTTGCTTGATCCAATCTTCCATAGTGCATGTAATGTTGGCTGGCTCAAATGGCCTGACACGGTTACCTTGCCAGCCAGGCGGTGGGTTGTCCAGCTGTGGCTGTTGTTACCCTGACCAGCCACAGCGCGTCTGTACTCCCCCGAGCGACGCCGAAGTCTATGATCTGACCCAGTCAGCGCAGTCGTCATATCAGCATGAATCCGACCCGATGCTTGATGAAGGTGATGCAGGTTTGTTTTGTCCCCCTGCGTTGGTTGCCTTTGGGGTGTGTTGTTGTCGCGATCCTTGATCGACTGCGATGATAAATCGCTTCAACGGGGGAGGTTCACCCTCAGAATCAGGCCGATATGCAAGGGGGCGCCTGGTATATCCTCAATAATGGTTGGCACGCAGTGCAAGCGATTTGGCCAGATTCAGATAGGTAGGGCGAAGGTAACCTGTGTGGGTGCCGAAACTGCTGAATACATAGCCACGCTTGGCGTAGTAAGCCTGCTGCTGCTTCAATGGGATTCGTACCGACAGGTGTACGGTGGGGAGTTCCTGACGACGCGCTTCGTTTTCCACCCAACGTATCAGGTAATCGCCAATCCCCAGGCCGCGCCAGCCTGGTAGTACCGACAGTCGATCCAGATACATGTTGCCGTCACGTGGTCGGCAGAACACGCAGCCAATTACCCGGCCATTGCCGATGGCTACGGCTGCATTGGCGCCAACCAGCTCCTCGCGAATGATGTCCAGTGTCTTGCGTTCGGCACTGGAGGGTGGATCAAGCAAGCCCTGATATTCGGCAAAGGCACTGCGAATGACGAACAGCATGGCTGACAGGTCATCATCACAATACGGGCGTAGCATGATGTGGGACGGAATGGGATCGGCGAAAGTGGGGGCGAGTTCAGCGGTTTGCGTCATAAGATTTTCCGGTTACGGCAGATAAGCAGTGAATTGTGTGATGGGTAACGCTTCGACCCTGATTTTGAACGAAACAGTCAGCTGTATCGGGTTTTGTGGCGCCTACGGGCAGTGCCGGGTTGGTAAGAACCTGTTCAATGTCTTATTGCGCGACCACGATCAGGGCGCATGTGCTGCTCAATATCCTCATGTATCACACCTACACGCCGGTTTTTGCGCTGCGCTTCTCCCCGCTGGTGGCCGCTCATCACAGACCTTGAATAGGTTCTGAAGGTGTAGCAGCTGGATCAGTGCCATATGATTCATTGCATATTCCTTATGAAGTCGTAAATTTAGCGTTGGGTCATGGATAAAACACCGGCTGGCGCACACAACAACAAGTCGCCATCGGCCGCTTGTAATTCGCCGGGAATCATCTGTTGTACTCGCTGACGAGACGTTTGTAATACAGGGAAGTCGGATGGAGCGTGCCATCTGGCGAGCTGGCATAATCAGGGATGCGGCCGACGAACTCATATCCCGGCTCACGATAAAACGTTTCTGCTGGCGAATCAGTTTCAGTATCCAGATACAACAGTTTGCGGTGCTGCAACCGGGCGGCGTCTTCAACAGTTTCCATCAGTGCTGAGGCAATACCACGACGTCGGCAGTCTGACAGAACCAGCAACTTCTGGATTTCAGCGCGACTGCGGCCGTTTTCGCGTTGGCACAGGTCGAGTTGCACGGTACCGACAATCAGGCCATCGATTAGGGCAACCCATATCCAGCGGCTGCCTTCGGTAACACTTGCCTCCAGGCTGCGAAAATAGGTTCTCGCCCGCTGTTCATCCAGTGGGGCCAGAAAGCCGATGGATGCGTCATTGGCGACAGTATCGATCAGCACGTTGATGAGTTGTGGTTCTGCTTCCCGAAGGGCCGTGGCGCTAAGCCGAATGATGTGCATGGTAAGTGTCTTTGTAAGTGTCTTTCTGTTCAACAGATCGCGTGATGCGGCAATAGGTCAGGAGCGGGCGCCAAACATGTATTTTGATGGTGTGCGGGGTTTGTTCTGGGCTGGCTCGCCCTGCAATAGCAAAGTCTGGGTGCCGTCGGGCAACAGTCGGGCTCGCAAGGTGATCAGGGTGACCAGCAACTCTTCGTCTTCGGTCTGGTTTTCGATCTCTGTCAACCGTTGCTTGGCGTAGTTGGCGTCACCGGCCAGCTTTTCCAGATCAACGGCTTGGTTCAGCACGCGGCGGACTTGCAATTTGAGGCGGGCCAGCAGTCGGACGAGTTCAATATCGGGCGTCATGTCGTTACTCGCTTGCAGGGGTTAAAAGCGCTGCACGATGGCAGCGTAGACGTTGAACAGATACCTATGCAATAGGCTGATGCACCGTCACTGGCTTGGTGCCATATCCCATCAGTTCTGTCACGGTACGGCCATCACAGGTACCTGCCATGATGGTGGCGGACGGGAAGCTTACCGCCGCCGGATAATTGTGCTTCAGGCCTCGTACCTTATGGCGTTTGGTAATCAGTGCGGCAGTGAGGATCAACAGCTTGTCTTGTCCCCTCGGGGGTAGCTCCATTTCCCTGCTTTCTGTCCTGTTGAGCTGGGGCCGCTTGGGCGGCACGTTGAATGTGCCGCCCGCGGTCTTGTCTCCTGCTTTCCTCTTTAAATCTGTTCACGACCTTGCTGTGAGCACCTGTATTGCTCAATATCTTCATTTGCTCCACACAATACCGCCTGGCTTGACTTCAGCACAAGGTGTGCCAGCAGGCATCACGATGTTGTGATGCCGCGTCGAATCAAGCAATTAGACTGGTATCAAACCCATTCATTCATGACGATGTTTGTGTCCGCGCACCAATTCGGCTCATGCAGACCCATATGTAGTGCAGGTGGCACTGTCGGCAATGTGCTTTAGAATGGGGGCACTACCAACAAAGGGCAGATTGATGACAAGCAACAACGATTGGCTCAACCGTAGCAAACAGGCTGTGTGGCACCCCTGCACCCAGATGAAGCGACATGAAACACTCCCGTTGGTGCCGATTGCCAAAGGTGAGGGCGCCTGGTTGATCGATTTTGACGGCAATCGCTATCTGGATGCCGTGTCGAGCTGGTGGGTGAACCTGTTTGGTCACTGCAACCCACGTATCAACGATGCCATCAAACAGCAGCTGGATACGCTGGAGCATGTAATCCTGGCAGGTTTCACTCAGCAACCGGTTGTCGAACTGTCAGAGCGATTGGCCGAGTTGACTGGCCTGGGCCATGCTTTTTATGGGTCGGACGGTGCATCGGCGACCGAGATTGCGCTGAAAATGAGTTTTCACTATTGGCGAAATCTGGGGCTGACCGAGAAAACCGGTTTCATCAGTCTGAAGAACAGCTATCACGGTGAAACCTTGGGTGCGTTGTCGGTGACGGATGTCGCCTTGTTCCGTGATACCTATGCGCCGCTGCTGCGACAAAGTCACCAAGTGATGAGCCCGGACTGGCGCCTGGCGGAGCCTGGCGAATCCCGTGAGGACTATGCTGAACGCTGTGCCCAATCGTTGGCAGACTATCTGGAGGTGCATCATGCCCATACTGCTGCCTTGATCGTGGAGCCATTGGTACAGGGCGCAGCCGGCATGGGCATGTATCACCCGGTGTATTTGCAGCGCGCCCGTGAATTGTGTGATCGCTATCAAGTGCATTTGATTGCTGACGAAATCGCCGTGGGGTTTGGTCGCACCGGTACCATGTTTGCACATGAGCAGGCCGGGATCAAACCAGATTTCCTGTGCCTGTCGAAAGGTATTACTGGCGGGTATCTGCCGTTATCGGTAGTGCTGACGACGGATGTTGTTTATCAGGCTTTCTATCACGTTGATGTCACCCGTGGCTTTCTGCATAGCCACAGCTATACCGGCAATGCGCTGGCATGTCGTGCGGCACTGGCGGTGCTGGATATCTTCCGCGATGAAGACGTAATCGAATCCAACCGTACACGCGCCGCGTGGTTCAGCGCCTTGATGGAACCGATCTATCGTCATCCGAAAGCTCAGTATTTCCGCCATACCGGCATGATCTGGGCGCTGGATGTGGTAACGGAACGGCCCGATTTTGCCAACCGTTGTTTCCAGCAGGCGATGGCACAAGGTGTGTTGTTGCGACCGATGGGGAAATCCCTCTATTTCATGCCGCCCTATGTGGTGGATGGTGAAGAAGTCAGTCTGTTTGTCAGCACGACCTTGTCGATACTGGATGCCGAATAGATGACGTGCCTGACAGCGATGTTTCACATGCAACTTGATGCGATGATACAGGTCTATAGCAATCGCATTTCCAGTAACCAAGCTTCATGACTACGATGTTCATCTCCCCGTCCACTGTCGTATCGATTGATGCGCCGAGCATTCGCTGGCGCCGGGCCGGCAGTGGACTGGTTGTTTCCCTAATGCTGCATGCCATCCTGTTCTTGGGGTGGCAGGGCTGGCAGGCGCGGCAATTGCGGCTGGCCCCTGTCCCACGCGTGATCGAACTGCGTCTGCAACCTGCCAAACTAGCACCGCCCCCACCCGCAATAGTGCCTGTGCCAGTGGTGGAGCCCATCGCGACCGCCGCCCCTGCGGCAGTTAGGCCGGCGAAGGTCATGCCGACACCAGCGAGGTCCGTGCCGACTGCCCGGATTACTACGCATCGACAGGACGAAGAGAAGGAATTGGCACCAGTAGAAACCACCCCGCATTCACCGCCCATCCAGGCCGATTTGGTGCCAGCCAAACCGGCTGCAGGCCATATCGATCTGGAAGCAGCACGTCGCATTGCCAGAGCGGTAGGACAGGAAGGTCGTAAGGAAGGGCCACCAGCCTTTCTGGCCAAGCCTGAAGCAGAGCGTGAAACGCCGTTGGCCAAAGGCATTGCCAAGTCCGAGCGTAGTGATTGCCGTGATGCCTATGCTGGCTATGGTTTGCTGGCAGCACCGCTGCTTTTGAAAGATGCGGCGACGGGGAAAGGATGCAAGTGGTAAATCCGTATGTGGCTGATTGGGTATTGGTGCGTGTGGGAAACCGAGTACCCTGTTCTGCTCGAATCACGAAGGGTGAGGTACTTCCATCGTGGTAATCGAGTTATTTGGCATTTGTCCGCGCGTAAGCGATTTCAAACACCTGCCAGCAGTATTGCTGCTGGTACCGTCCATATTTAAATTTATTGAATAATCAATAGATTGAAATTCATTTGGTCTGCCAGGACAAATCACATGGCGTTGTTTTTTCGATTACGTCATAGGCGCTTCATGGCTTGGGATCTCCACAAAATGAAATCGTTATCATTTGTGACCTGACGAACGGACAGGCGGTATTTCACTGTATTAGTGATCCAATATATTCGACAAATGAGTTGCAGAAGTGGTTGATCAAGAGCTGGGCAACATCTGGTTACGATTACATGAATCGATTTCAGTAGTTGATCTGAATTTGTAACAAATTGAAAAGTATTGGTTTATTTGCAAATGGCATAAACGATATTATCTTGCTGTTGCAACGCATATCAAATCAAAGATGTGTTGAGACGCTTGCAACCAAGTCAGAGCATGCAATCATCAATAAGTAAACGGCGTTAACTAATCGAACGGCAGCAATGGTGTAGGGGATTTCACTTAGCTATTATATTGACACTATTGAAAATGACATGCTCAAATTCGCCCTGCATTATGACAATTAAATAGTTCAAAGGGGCGCTGCATGTTACACACAACAACCAAACGAATCATAAAGTTATCCACCTGCGCCATGCTGGTTGCAGGCGCGATGCAAGCCATGGCTGCAACACGTGTCGATCTGGGTGCGCAATCGATGGGTGCAAATGATATGCCACAACTGGGCGCAGATCTGCGCCCAGTAACATCATTGTCCGTGGCCAATGGTGCAACCAAGGTCAAGTATCAACAGTATTACAACGGTATTCGTGTTTACGGCGAACACGCGCCGGTCGGTGTGCAACAACGTGGCGCTCAGGGTATGCAGGCGGATTCGGTCGCCTCGTTTGTGTCTGGCACCTATGTTGCCGATATCCAGAGCGATCTGCCGCAGATCCGTCCCTCGCTGACCAAAGATGATGCACTGAAAGTAGCGCGTAGCCAAGCCATGTTCGGCAAACCAGTCAATCGCGGTCAGAATGAAAAGGCGGAATTGATGATCCGTCTGGACGAGGCCGGTCGTGCGCAACTGTTCTACCTGACTTCGCTTTATGTGCCGGGGGTCCGTCCCACCCAGCCGGTCTTCATGATTGATGCAACAAGCGGTCGTGTGCTCAGTCAATGGGAAGGTCTGGCACGTCGTGACGCTGTTGGCCCCGGCGGAAATGACCGTGCTGGCCGTCACGAATTTGGCAGTGATCGCAAGGCGATGAAAGTGGCAGACGATTGTCGTTTCGAAACCGAAAACGTGATTACCGTCGATCTGCAACATTCGACCGACACCAGTAATACCGATCCGTTCCGACCCAGCAACTGCCCGTCGACCGGTGCGGTACGTAACGAATACAAAGCCATCAACGGTGCCTATTCACCTATCAACGATGCGCACTATGGCGGTTCTGTCGTATTTGACATGTATCGGGACTGGTTTCAGCGTCGCCCAATCAACGGCAAGCTGATTCTGCAAGTGCATTATGGTCGTAGCCATGAAAATGCCTACTGGGGTGGTGGCACCATGCAGTTTGGTGATGGCGCATCACGTATGCACCCGCTGACCTCACTGGGTGTGATTGCACATGAAGTCAGCCACGGTTTCACCGAGCAGAATTCGGGTCTGGAATATCGTGCCCAGTCGGGTGGCATGAACGAAGCTTTCTCTGACATGGCGTCACAAGCAGCTGAGTTTTACAGCAATGGCAAAGCCAGCTTTCTGATTGGCCATGACATCTTCAAAGCACAAGGCAAGGCCATGCGCTATATGGGCGAACCGGAGAAAGACGGTGCGTCGATCGGCCATGCCAGTAAGTACTACAACGGTATAGATGTCCACCATTCAAGTGGCGTTTATAACAAGGCTTTCTACCTGTTGGCCAACAAGCCGGGCTGGGATGCACGCAAGACCTTTGAAGTATTCACCATTGCCAACATGATGTATTGGCGTTCAAACAGCACTTTCAATGACGGTGCGTGTGGTGTGGTGCGTGCGGCTGACGACAAAGGGATGAGCCGTAATGATGTGATTGATGCGTTCCGTCAAGTTGGTGTGACTTGCGCTACCTTGCCGCCCACACCGACCCCAAC
>NZ_SCOH01000057.1 GCF_005503445.1 Chitinivorax sp. B
CAAAATCGACCAGCCAAAGGGTTATGTGGACGGCAAGCTCGCCCGCGCCCACGTCTCAACTGCTCGCGTACTCAAGAAGGCTCGGGTGGGAAGACCTTGAAAGGGGTGGCTCTCAGACCTAGGTGGCTTAAGGCAGAAAGCTTCTAGTATTGCTTTAGATACTTACGCCGGAATGGACGCATGAATAGCTATGGCTATTGGCTGGTTGAGTCATCAACACTAGCCTGTTGCCGGTAAACGAGCTATTTTAACGGTCACTGATCAGCGTTTCTATAAATGCGTTGATGTTGATATGCAACCAAGTTTTGATAGAATTGCGGCAAATGCGGTCGTCATTATTCGATTTTTCTTATACATGACAGGTCCATCGGTCAGCTCTGGGGCTATCCCAATGTATTTGTGATCTGGCATTGCGACGGTTGTGTCGTATGCCTTCAGATACCGCAAATTCATTGGACTAGCCATCCAGACCGCGATGCACCCCTCCCTGAATCTACTCGGTCGCCATCTACATGTTACGAATTTTTAACCATTATGTCCCATTGACCACTTTGCTGTTGCTCTTTACGGAGCTGCTTGCAATCGGGCTTTCAATATATGTAGTCAATTACATACCTTGGCAGACCTTCGGCATTGTTGGTATGCATCAGTTGGCACAGCCTATTTTGCCAAAAGCAGCCTTCGTGTCTCTGCTCATGGTGGGTGTTATGGGGGCCTGCGGGTTGTACCAGTCAGCATTTGTAGGGGGGATGCGTGAAATCGCTGTTCGATTGATCGTAGCGTTTGGTCTGCCCAGCATTGCCATGGCCGTGTTGATCTACTGGCTTGAATCCATGCGGTTCGGTGCACGCGAGATGTTTTGGTCGATATCCGTGTCATTGCTATCGATTTCGCTGATTCGCCTGGTCTTCTTCAAATGGACCAATCTGGGTGTGTTCAAGCCGCGGGTGTTGGTGCTGGGCACAGGTAGTAGGGCAGTCAAGGTTGACGAAGCTGCCCGTCACCGCTTTGGCGGCAACAATCTGGATATTGTCGGCTACATGCCACCGGCTTCCGCAACGCCCCATGCCGTTGCAGCTTCCCGCATTTTACCGGAAGAGGAAAATCTGCTTGAGGCGGTCGAGAAATATGGTATCAACGAAATCGTGATTGCAATCCGTGATCGTCGAGGTGGCAATCTTCCAATTCACGAATTGTTGGAATGCCGTATGCAGGGGGTGCGTGTCCTTGAGCTGTCCACGTTTTTTGAGCGGGAATGCGGTCAAGTCAAACTGGATTCGTTGAATCCAAGCTGGATGGTTTTCAATGATGGCTTTAATCAAAGCACCACACGCGACGTTGTCAAACGGATTTTTGATCTGTCAGCAAGCTTTCTATTGTTGTTGGTGGCATCGCCATTCATGCTGTTGACGGCGTTGGCAATCAAACTGGAAGATCAAGGCCCTGTACTGTATAGCCAGGAACGAGTGGGGCAAAATGAGCAGGTATTTACGATCTTCAAGTTCCGCAGTATGCGGACGGATTCAGAAAAGGACGGCAGGCCACGTTGGGCGCAGACGAATGACGATCGGATCACCCGGGTTGGTAAACTGATCCGCCTGTTACGGATTGATGAGCTGCCACAGATCATTAATGTATTACGTGGGGATATGAGCTTTGTAGGCCCACGGCCTGAGCGGCCTTTCTTTGTCAGTAAGCTGGAGGCTGAAATCCCATATTATGCGATGCGGCATTGCATGAAGCCCGGAATCACAGGCTGGGCACAAGTGCGATATGCTTATGGCGCAACAGTTGAGGATTCTAAAGAAAAGCTGCAGTACGACCTCTACTATGTAAAGAATCATTCACTGTTTCTGGATATTCTGATTCTGATTGAAACTGTGCAAGTCGTGTTGTGGGGTAAAGGAGCGCGGTGATCGCGCGATACCATGGAACTCACGGTCGGTGTTCTCAGTTACAGCTTGGCGGCTGCGGCCTATGCGGTATTGGCTATTCGTCTGCATGGCAGCCTGACGGGGGATCGGCGCAATCTGGCGTTGGTGTTGTCGTGTGTGGGTAGCGTCGCCTGGGCAGCATTCTGTGCATATTCACTTCCTTTTCTTCCACGCTGGCCGTTGGAAACCGTACGTAATCTACTTTGGTTCATTTTTGTATTGAGTGTGTTGGGTGGCAGCTTGGACACCCGTACACAGCATCTGGCACGGCGATTGGGCGGCGCAGTGATCTTGGTCTGCGGCTTGTTGATGGCAGCGCAACTGGCAGTTGTGCTGCAACGCAGTCTAGCATCCAGCGCCGTGCTCGGCCTGTTGGCAGGGCCTGCAGGGAACGTTGTACAGTCTGTCATTGGGCTGGTGTTGCTGGAGCAGCTATTTAGAAACACCCACACAGAGCAGCGATGGGGAGTGAAGTTTCTGTGTCTTGGTTTGGCAGGTATTTATGTCACTGACTTTTACATGTACTCCGAGGCGCTGTTGTTTCAGGGAATTGATCGCAGTACTTACGAAGTGAGGGGCTTCGTTGCCGCATCCATGGCTGCTTTGATCGGTATTTCCTGGTCACGTAATCCCCAGTGGGAACTGACTGTCTCCCTGTCACGACGGATGATGTTGCAATCGGCTACGCTGTTGGCAGCTGGCCTGTATTTGTTGCTGATGGCAGCTGCCGGCTACTACATCCGCTTTTTCGGCGGCGATTGGGGGGGAGTGCTTCAAGCCTTTTTCCTGTTTGCGGCGGTGGTATCGTTACTCGCTGCCTTGTTCTCAGGCACCATTCGCGCCTATGCGAAGGTGTTCGTCAGCAAACACTTCTTCAGTTATCGGTATGATTATCGGGAGGAGTGGTTACGTTTTACTCGGGCCTTATCAGAGGGGGAACCTGGAGTACACTTGCGTGAGCGATCAATCCGTGCCATTGCCGAATTGGTTGAGAGTCCAGGTGGCAGCCTCTGGTTGCGAGATGAGCGCAATCAGTTTGTGCCCGCTGCACGCTGGAACATGCCAGAGGTGGTGGATTGTGAGCCGGCTGACTCGTCCTTATGTCGATTTCTGGAAGATCGTCAGTGGGTAGTGGATATCGAAGAATACGCCCAGATACCCGGCCACTATGCGGAATTGCAGGTATTACCAAACTGGCTGATGGCATTGAACCGTCCGCGGCTGATCATTCCATTGATATTGCATGAGCGGATGATCGGTTTCGTTGTGTTAGCGCAATTTCGTAGCCATCTATCGCTAAACTGGGAAGTAAATGATCTGTTGAAGACCGCTGCCCGGCAGGCCGCTGGCTTTCTGGCTCAGTTGGAGGCAGCACAAGCCCTGTTGGTGTCCAGGCAATTCGAGTCATTCAATCGTATGTCTGCCTTTGTTGTCCATGACTTGAAGAATGTCGTTGCACAACTGTCCTTGATGTTGAAGAACGCCGCCAAACATAAGCACAACCCAGAATTTCAGAATGACATGTTGGAGACAGTCGGACATGCCATCGATAAGATGAATCGGCTGTTGATGCAGTTACGCAAAGGTGCACAGTCTATTGACAAGCCGGAATTGACCGAATTGGCGGACATTGTTCGCAAGGTGGTGGCTGACAAATCTGGTGTGGCGCCACAGCCTGTGGTGTTGGGCTGTCACGCAGGGCTGATTGTGCATGCGGACAATGAGCGTTTGCAGCGTGTCGTTGGCCATTTAGTACAGAATGCCGTAGAGGCCACACCACCAACAGGGGAAGTCAACGTACAGCTGGATCATGTGGGGGACTGTGCACGTATTGAAGTACGTGATACGGGTAAAGGCATGAGCCCGCAGTTCATCCGGGAGCGCCTATTCAAGCCCTTCGAAACAACCAAGAGCATGGGGATGGGCATCGGTACCTATGAAAGCCGCGAGTATATCCGCCAGCTTGGTGGCAGTATCGATGTGCACAGTGAAGAAGGCAAAGGCACAACATTTGTGGTGACATTGCCCTTGGCGCAAGTTACCACGCTAACAGCGTGAGAGAGATAATTGGAAAGTTCAGCCACTCAAACCAAAGGTACATTGCTGGTAGTAGAAGATGACCCGGGCTTGCAGAAGCAAATGAAGTGGAGCTTTGATGGCTATGAAGTCGTTGTGGCTGGGGATCGTGAAACGGCTTTGTCCATGGTACGCCGCCACGAACCACCTGTCGTGACATTGGATCTGGGCCTGCCGCCGGATGCCGATGGCGCCAGCGAAGGGCATGCCACGCTGGAGCAGATGCTGGCCATGGCGCCGGATACCAAGATCATTGTGGTAACTGGAAACCAGGATCGTGAAAATGCGGTCAGAGCCATTGGGAATGGTGCTTATGACTTCTACCTGAAGCCGTTTGACCCGGAAATGTTGCAACTGATTGTCGACCGTGCTTTTCGATTGTATGCATTGCAGCAGGACAACAAGCGCCTACAGATGCGTCAGGGTGAGTCCCCGATGGCGGGAATCATTACTCGCGATCCGGCGATGCAGAAGATCTGTCGGAATATTGAAAAAGTGGCACCCAGTAGTGCTACGGTGATGTTGCTTGGAGAATCAGGTACCGGCAAGGAAGTGCTGGCGCGGGGCGTACATCAGCTTTCCCCCAGGGCTGACAAGAAATTCATTGCCATCAACTGTGCGGCTATTCCCGAAAACCTGCTCGAATCAGAGCTGTTTGGTTATGAAAAGGGAGCCTTTACTGGGGCTGTCAAGCAAACAAAAGGCAAAATCGAGTATGCCGATGGCGGTACCTTGTTTCTGGATGAAATTGGCGATTTGCCGATGCCATTGCAAGCCAAATTATTACGATTTCTACAGGAAAGAGTAGTGGAGCGGGTTGGCGGGCGTGAGGAAATCCCGGTGGATGTCCGTATCGTGTGTGCCACGCACCAGAACCTCCGGAATCTGATTACCGAAGGTCGGTTCCGCGAGGATCTGTTCTACCGGCTGTCCGAGATCGTCATCAATATCCCGCCATTACGTGCTCGTGATGGTGATGCAGTATTGCTGGCCCATGCCTTCATGAATAAGTTCAGGCAACAGGAAGGGCGTGGTAGCTTGTCTTTTTCACAAGAGGCATTGGCTGCCATTGAAAAGCACCTTTGGCCAGGTAACGTGCGAGAAATGGAAAACTGCATCAAACGCGCTGTGGTGATGGCAGATGGTGCGCAAATCATGCTGGATGATCTGGGACTGCCGCTGACGGAGGCGGAACTGGAACCCTTGAACCTACGACAGGTTCGAGAAGAAGCCGAACGAAAAGCAATCGTCAAAGTATTATCCCGAGTGGATGGCAACATAGCCCGTGCGGCCGATGTATTGGGTATTAGCCGACCGACACTCTATGATCTGTTGAATCGTTATGGATTGAAGTAAACGCCGGGGGCGATACGAGCAGTCGCATCAGTGTCACATCTGTGGTGTACCTGTGCGGGGAAGTACCGGTCAGGTCCTCATTTGGAATAAGATGCCCTTTCTTGCCAGACAATCCTGCAATCATCCTGACTGCATGGGGTTGTCTGGTGAGGAATTGCCCTGCCTGGCCATGATGATTACCATCATGGAAACAAGAACAACCACCGGCACTGACCGGACTACCCGATTGAGGAGTTCATGCATTTCACCCGCCTGCCATATCGTATCAACCCATTATCCAACCGTATCGCCATGCGAGTTTCGCTTCCTGCCCAGAGGGGGGGTAACGGCCGGTTTGGTCTGACTCGCATTGCATCTGCATTGTCATTGGCGATTGCATTGAGTCTGACTGCGTGTAGTAAACAAGAGTCACCCGCAGTGCTGATGCAGCAAGCTCAGCAGCTGGAAGCCAAAGGCGATCGCAAAGCGGCCATCATTCAATTGAAGAATCTGTTGCAACAACAACCGGATGATGGAGAAGCGCGGCTGATGCTGGGGCGTCTTTATATTGAAACCGGTGAGGCGGATCTGGCAGATATTGAGTTGCGCAAGGCTGCAACCCTGATGGGGGACAAAAGCAAGGTTGCCTTGATGATTGCCCGATCCTTGCAAGCCAAGGGCGATTACAAGAAGTCATTGGATGAGTTGACCAGCGAAAAGGTACCGAATGCGGATACAAATCCAGAGGTATTGACGTTACGGGCTGGTGCGTATGTAGCGCTGAACCGGTTGGACGAAGCGAAATCAAGCTTGGAGGCCGCACTCAAGGTCGCGCCAGCTCATGTCCCGGCAATGTTGGGATTGGTCAGGATGGCGTTGGTAGCAGGAGATAAGGATACTGCTAATCGACACCTTGATACTGCACTGGAAAAAGCGCCCAAGGATGCTAATGCGTTGCTGATGAAGGGTGATATGGTGCGTGTTGCAGGTGATAAGGTTGCTGCCGTTACATTTTACCGTCGGGCATTGGAAGCAGATCCAGGCAAAGCACCAGCCTATTTGACTTTGGCCTCCATGGCGATTGAGGAGGGCAAGTTCGACGATGCCAGGAAGCTACTCAAAGATGTACAGAAAGCTGCCCCAGGTACGTTGATGGCGAAGTATCTGGAAGCCTTGTTGGCCTTCCGCGAGAAGAAGCATGATGAGGCTGAGCGTGCCATTCTGGAGGTGCTCAAGATTGCGCCAAAGCATTTGCAAAGCAATTTGCTTGCAGGGGCTATTGGGTATGTGAAGGGTAATTATGCACAAGCCGAAAATTCGCTCAAGTTGGTCATGGAGTACAACAAGGACAACGACTATGCTCGTCGCTTGTTGGCGGCCACCTTGTTGAAACAAAAACAACCGGAGCGGGCCATTACCTTGTTGGAAGAAGGGTTGCGCGGTAAACCGGATGATGCCGGTATGCTGAATCTATTGGGTGAAGCATATTTGCAGGCTGGCAACCATAGCAAGGCGACCGATATTCTGGCCAAAGCGGCCCAGGCCGCACCCGCTGACCCCAATACACGGGCCAGATTAGCATTGAGTCGAATCGCTGGTGGTGATGCAGAGCGTGGCATGGTGGACCTGGAGTCGGCTTTTTCGCCATCTCAAGAATCCTTCCAGGCTGAAGTCATGTTGGTTATGACATCCTTGAATACTCGCGAATTTGCCAAAGCTCAGAAGGCATTGGAGGCGCTGGAGAAAAAGCAGCCCAATAACCCACTGACCTTTAACTTGAAAGCGGCACTGGCCATTGCTCAGGAAGACAACAAGGCAGCCAAGGCCCATTTGGAAAAAGCCATGTCGATTGCGCCGGATTATCTCCCAGCTGCGGTCAATCTGGCACGACTGGACTTGTTGAACAATCAGTTTGAACAAGGTCGCAAGCGACTTGAAGCAGTGATCGAGAAATCGCCAAAAAATGCAGAAGCGATGATGGCGCTGGCGGACTTCATTTCGACCCAGCCTAACAAGAATGCGGAAGTGGTGGCATGGTTGGAGAGGGCACGTAAAGCCGACCCGACCGCATTGCGCCCATTTTTGGCGTTGACCCAAAATGCCGCCAAACAAGGCGATATGAAGAAGGCGTTGGCCTATGCGCAGGAGGCGGTAGCAGCACAGCCTGACAGCGCGGAGGCGCTGGATAGCCTGGGCCTGACGCAACTGACGGCGGGTGATAAGAACCAAGCCATTGCAACTTTCAACAAACTGGTGCAATTGCGTCCCAAGCTGCCGTCGACCCACTTCCGTTTGGCCGGTGCACAGGCTGCCAGTGGCGATCTGAAAAGTGCGATCACTACGCTACGCAATGCGCTGGCACTGAAGCCGGACTTCACAGAAGCGCAGATTGCACTGGTTGAACTTTACCTGCGCGAAAACAATGCTGATGAGGCCTTAAAGGTAGCAAACAGCGTCGACAAGCTTGATGCCAAGTCACCGATTGGCATCACCTTGCAAGGCGATGTCTATATGCAGCAAAAACGCTATGCTGAAGCAATCAATGCTTACCAGAAAGCGATGGATCGTGGCCCGACGACCACTGTGGCGGTCAAGCTGCATGGCGCACAGAGATTGGCCGGCAATGTGGAGCAGGCGGATGCTGGCCTTCGTAAATGGCTTGCAGCTCATCCGAAAGAATTGAACGGCTATCTCTACTTTGCAGAGTCTCAGCTGAACGCCGGCAACTACAAGGAAGCGGCGGCATTGTATGAAACCGTCTTGAAGCAAACGCCACAGAACCTGTTGTCATTGAACAACCTGGCCTATCTTTACCAAAAGCTTGGCGATAAGCGGGCGGAAGATGTGGCACGATCAGCAGTGAAAATTGCACCAGAGAATCCAATGATTCTCGACACATTGGCAATGATCCTGCTTGACAAGAATAACACCTCGGGTGCGATCGACAATTTGAAGAAAGCATTGGTCAACGCGAAGGACAACGCAGAAATCCGGCTGCATTATGCCCAAGCCCTGAGTAAAGCGGGTAAGCGCGATGAAGCCAAACAGGAACTTGATCGACTGCTCAAGACCGGTAAATTACCAGCCAATCTAACCAAAGATGCGACCGATCTGCAAGCTAGTCTCAAGTAAGTGACACAAAAGGGTAGGGTCATAGTGATATCAAACCACGATGACCGTACCCATTTGGACGTTTTGTGGCGGCAGGGACTATGTTGGAAGGCTGAATGGTAAGGGCCATGGTGCGACTTGGATTGCACCGGATGGAATCAGGAATTTGTAATCAAACTTTAAGGTCAGTTATGCAACCGTTAATCCCCGCTACGCCCACCCTGCGAATGACAGCCTTGGCGTTGTCGATCGCACTGCTCGGATTGGTCAGTGGCTGTGAAAAAGACAAGCCCCCAGCTGCCAGCATTGAGCGTGCGCAGGATTTCCAGGCGAAGGGTGATCGCGCCGCTGCAGTTATTCAGTTGAAGGATCTACTGCAAGCCAATCCCAATAATGGCGATGCCCGCATGATGTTGGCTCGTCTCTATATGGAAACGGGCGAGCCGGATTTGGCCGACATCGAGTTGGGCAAAGCTGCAGCCTTGAATGTTGACAAACAGAAGCTGGCCTTGTTGACGGCGCAAAGCCTGTTGAATAAAGCCAAATTCGACAAGGTGCTGGATACCTTGACCAAAGGGGATCCGAAGCTGGCAATGTTGCCTGAAAGCCTGACCTATCAGGGGGCTGCTTACCTTGGGTTGAAAAAGCCTGACCTTGCAGAAAAGAGCTTCCGTGATGCCTTGCAGCAAAAGGCAGACCATGTGCCAGCCATCCTTGGGTTGGTGCGTATTGCGGTGGACCAGAAAAATGAGCAGGCTGCTTTTGCACGTATCGATGAAGCGCTGGCCAAGTCGCCCAACGACGCTGCCTCACTGGAATTGAAAGCAGATCTTCTGCGGTTTACTGGCAAGACGAAAGAGGCATGGGATCTATACCTGAAGGCTTCGCAATCCGATCCCGGCCGTGTGGCACCTTATTTGAATCTGGTGGTGCTGGCACTGGATCAGAAAAAGTTCGATGAAGCGCACAAGTACTTGGAGCGTTTCCGTAAAGTGGCGCCAAAGGCCTATGCAGGCAAGTATCTGGGGGCATTCGTCGCTTATAAGGAGGGCAAACTCGATCAAGCCCATGCGGAAGTCAGCGAAACCCTGAAAGTGGCGCCTAACCACACACCTGCCGTAGTACTGGCAGGCAACATCGTGTTTGACAAGGGTAACTATGCGCAGGCTGAAAAGTTCTTCAGTGCAGCGCTGGATGCTGCTCCCGACAACATGCCGTTACGGTTGCAATTGGCCAAGACCTGGTTAAGGCTAGGTCAACAAGATCGAGTCCTGTCGTCCCTGTTGCCGATATTGCCGGAGAATCCGAACGACATTGAGCTGATTGCCATCATCGGACAAGCGTATGTCCTGAACAAAGATTACAGCAATGCCATCCAGGCATTCAGTCGGGCCGCGCAATTGGCACCACGTAATGCCGATGCAATGACGCGACTGGGCGTGGCCAAGATTTATGGTGGCGATGCGGCAGGTGGTTTGGCCAGCTTGCAAGAGGCGACCAAGCTGGGTAAGGGGGACAACGAAGCCGCTACCGTCCTGGCCATGACCTTCCTGAATCGCAAGGAGTACGACAAGGCGCTGCAGGCCATTGACCTGATCGAACAACAGCAGAAACCCAATCCGGTGACCCATAACCTGCGAGCATCTGTCGCGATTGCCAAGCAGGATGTGCCGACCGCCCGCAAGCATTTTGAGGCAGCATTGGCCATGCAACCGGACTTTGTGCAAGCGGCGTTCAATTTGGCACGCCTGGATGCAATGGAAAAGAAGTTTGCTGATGGCCGCAAGTATCTGGATGCCATTATCCAGAAGCAGCCGTCCAATGTCGCAGCTATGCAAGCCATGGCTGAATATCTGATGTTGGCTCCTGGCAACACCAAGGAAGCCACCACATGGATGGAAAAAGCCAACAAGATCGACCCGGCAGCGATTGGTCCGGTTATTTTTCTGACCAATCAGGCAATGCGCGAAGGCAATCAGAAAAAGGCATTGGCCTACGCGAGTGCTGGTGTGGCAACCGCAGTGGATAACGCAGACATGCTGGACAATCTGGCCAAGGTACAGATCATGGTGGGTGAGAAAAACCAGGCTAAAGCCACTTACGTGAAGATGGTGCAGTTGCAGCCCAGGTCAGCTGCGGCACACTTCAAGTTGGCGGGTGTGCAGGGTATTCTCGGTGACGTGGCGGGCGCCATCGAAAGCGCCAAGCAAGCTATCAGCCTCAATCCGCGCTTCCTTGAAGCTTATATTGGTCTTGCCGAGCTGTATTTGCGCAACAAGCAGCCCAAAGAAACCCTGGGGATAGCCGAGCGCTTGAAACGTGGTGAATCAACCAAGCCACTTGGCTTGACGTTGGAGGGCGACGTTTTCATGCAGGCCAAGCAGTATGGCGAAGCTGTGGCGGCGTATCAGAAGGCATTCGACCTGATCAGTAGTGGACCAGCACTGGTCAAGTTGCATTCAGCCAAGCGACTGGCTGGCGATGCCTCTGCCAATGCCATGCTCGACAAGTGGATTGGCGAGCACCCGACGGATATGAATGTTCGCTTTTATATCGCCGAGGTGATGCTGCGCGACAAAATCTATGCTGAAGCGGCGAAGCGGTATGAAGCTATTCTGAAAGTATCACCTAACAATCCATTGGCCACTGCTAACCTGGCCGTGGCTTATCATGAGATGAAGGACCCGCGTGCCAAGGATCTGGTAAATCAAGTCACGAAGCTGGCGCCAACAGATCCTATGGTGTTGGGAACAGTTGGCAGTATCCAACTGGAGTCTGGTGCTGCCAAAGATGCGGTAAAGACCTATCAACAAGCCGTGGCATTGGATCGTAGCAAGATGGGCTTGCGTTTCGGTTTGGCGCAAGCCTTGGCCAAAGATGGGCAGAAGGAGCCGGCTCGGAAAGAGCTGCGTGACATCCTGGCGACTGAGGGTCAATTTGCAGAGCGGGATGCCGCGGTTGCCTTGCTGAAGGACCTTGGAAAATAGACATAACTGTCTTGATAAGGAACCATCTTGCGTAAAATCACACTGCTGCAAATTCTCAGTTTTGTGGCCATGCTGACTATCGCGATTGTGGGTGGCATTGCTGCCGCTGTTGCGCTGGCAGCAGTGGCCAAGCTGACGGATTTCCGTGGTGTAGGTATCGTGATCGGGTCGGTGGTGTTCACCTACCTGATCGCGATCTTGCTGCATCGGTTGTTCTTGTGGGCTCGCCCGTTACCAATGGGTGAAATTGCCATGGGTAGTCCCGAAGAGGCGACCTATCATATCTATCTTCTGTTTTATCTGGTGTTGTTCTACCCAATCACCCGCAGTGCCGTGGTGCCAGTACCCCTGATGCGCCTGTTCTATCAAATGTTGGGTGCCAAGCTTGGCGACAACAGCTACAGCTCAGGGATTATTTTTGACCCGAAGTTTGTCACTGTTGGCAACAACTGTATTCTGGGCCAGGGGAGTCTGATCATTCCGCATGCCATCGAAGGTGCAAGTTTGTCGCATCAGCCCATTACTATGGGCAACAACGTCACGATTGGTGCCAATGCAGTGATACTGCAAGGCTGTGTCATCGAAGATGGCGCAACGGTCGGAATAGGTGCGGTCGTTTCTAAAAACAGCCATATCAAGCAAGGTGAGATTTGGCTTGGTATTCCTGCCAAGCCCTATCAACCCAAGCTGACTGCCTGAGTTTTGTTTGTTTCCTGGATAGTTCAATAGTTTTTTCCAATTTGAAATTAAATAATAATAAATTTCATATTAAAACTGAGAATGCCTATCATTTGATCTTCGCATCTGAAGGCACTGACAGGATTCTCATCATGATCAAGACCATTACGTTTGCCGTCTGCCATTTTACCGTCGCGTTCACGGTAGCCTACCTGTTGACCGGGAGTATTGGGATTAGCAGCCTGTTGGCGCTGGTTGAGCCGATGTGCAACACCGTGGCGTATTACTTTCACGAAAAACTCTGGGATCGCATCAAGCTGAAAGATGCTGAACATCCTACAGGGCACACCAGCCATGCCTGGTAGCTTGGGGAAAGATGAAAAAAAGCCGACGCGAACGTCGGCCAAATCAAGGAGAGAAGCACCGAAAAAGTGTCCAATACCAATTATGAGGCAGAGCACGAGTGCGCTTTCTATTGCACTGATGAATCATTGACTGGGAGCCTTCTGGCCGTGATGGCGTGTACCTGCACGTGACCAGGCCAGTTTGATCAGCGTGCTGACCTGTTCCTTCTGTACATTGGTCAAACTGGCATAGGCACTCAACCAGGCTTTCTTGGCATGATCCTGTGCATTGCTGACTTCATGGCGTAATTCATCCTGTGTACTTTCCAGCTTGGCCAGATCAATGACGGTTTGTTTGGCCTGTTCGTCTCGCAGTACCCGCATTTTCTCGTAGCTGGCTTTCATCTTCTCTCGTGCCGCCTTGCTGGCATTTTCAGCTGTTTGCCACAATGCTGCCTGCTCGGTACTCAGGTTCAACCTGTCCTTTGCTTTATCCATGACATGCCATACACGAGCCAGGTGTGGGCCATGGCTACGCTCACGACTCTCCTGTGGACCAGGCCAAGCCAGTGCACTACCAGCAATGCCGGCAACCAGGCTTCCAACCAGTAAAGTACGTTTCATCGAAAAGGCCATGTTGAGCTCCTTACAGTATTGGGGGGAGTCTGACCTGTCGTCATGACGCAGGCCGATGTGGGCAATGTACGCTCCAGTTGCAACGCATTCATGTCCTGTGGCCTTGATTTGTAACTAACTATTCCTGTCGTCACTCGGTGGAAATGAAATTTACAAATCAGCCAGCAATTGCGTTGTCACATTTTGGTCCTGCTCGGCGTCTTGCTTATGTCAACAAGCACAAGGAGATGGGATATGAATCGGCAGCGAGGGCACCCCCGTTGGCTGAGTGTCACGCTTTGGGCACTGGCAATCGGTCATGCCGCGAACGGGGGCTGGATGTATTTGGCGCCGGCCAACTGGTTTAGTGTGGTACCGGGTGTCATTGACACCGGCCCGTATAATGCACATCTGGTGCGTGACGTAGGGGCTGCCTATCTAACGGTGGCCGCGGCCTGCCTGATGGCTGCACTGAAACCGGCAATCTCACGTGACATGCTATTGGTGGCAGCAGTCTTCGCTGGATTGCATGGCGGTCTCCATCTTTGGGAAATCGCTACGGCCCGAGTACCAGTTGCACACTGGTTGCAGGATTTGCCAGGTGTATTGATGCCAACACTGTTGATGGTTTGGCTGGCTTGGTATGCCGGTTATGGGCCCAGAGGGAAATCGTGATGAAGTACACATTGATTGCATCACGAATCCGAGCATTGGAACAGCAAACTGGCGTCAGCATGGACTACTTGCATGAAATGTCGGCCATTGCCCCAGCCGTATTCTGGCGGTTTGCTGTATTCATGCATTTATCAACTTATCGTCGGGCTTTGTCAGTCGAAGCGTTTTACCTCGCACAACTGGCCATCCTGCAATTCCAGGATTGTGGCCCTTGTCAGCAGATCGTATTCAGCCGGGCGCGCATGGCTGGCGTGCCCATGGCCTGGTTGCAAGCCGTACAAGCCGGGCATTGGCAGACTTTGCCAGATTGGGCGCAGGCAGTGGTTGCCTTTGCTCGCGCCGTGGTAATCAATCAATCCGATATCGCTGAACGCCAAATTCGTTTGGCGGCTTTTTTTTGTGAGGAAGCTTTGGTGGAATTGGCTGTGAATATTGGTATGGTCAATGTGTTCCCGATCGTGAAACGGGCCATGGGGCATGGTCAGCAATGCATGTCATTGAATTGGGAAGGGGCACGCTCATGACTGCTCACTTGCAGGCATTCATGGCACAGCGACCCATGTTGCGGCGCCTGGCGTATCGCATGTTGGGGGATATCGCATTGGCAGACGACGCGGTACAGGATGCCTACCTGCGCTGGCATGATATTCCACTGTCGACGATCGACAACCCACAGGCCTGGTTGGTGACAACGGTATCCCGCCTATGTCTGGATCGCTTGCGGGCCAGCCGTGCAGCGCGAGAGCAATACCATGGCGAATGGCTGCCAACACCAGTTGTGGAAGAAGCTGATGCCGGGCTGGACCCATTGCAGGCTTTGCAGACTGGATCTGCCATCTCGTTGGCCTTGATGACTTTGCTGGAGCAGTTGTCACCTGACGAGCGTGTGGCTTTTATCATGCAAGAAGTGTTCGATCATGATTACAGCACCATAGCCAATGTTCTCGGCAAGACAGAAGCAGCCTGCCGACAATTGGTGAGACGTGCCAAACAGAGGCTGTCTGATGGGCAAGCACGCTTTCAGGCGCAGCCAGCCCGTAAGCAAGCATTGCTGGGCGCATTTCTGGGGGCACTGGCGCAAGGTAGCCTGAATGAACTGTTAGCGACCTTGGCCCCTGATGTGGCATTACGGTCGGACGGCGGTGGCGTGGTGAAAGCTGCCAGCAAGCCGGTGTTTGGCCCACGTGCGGTTTCTCGCCTGCTGTTGGGGATTCGTCGGGTGCTGCCGGAAAATGATCAGGTCGGGATCGAGGTCGTCAATGGCGAGCCGGTACTGGTTGGCCGGCAAGGGACAGCAATACGCTTTGTACTGGCATTGGCGTTTGATGAAGCTGGTATCAGCGGTCTTTATCTTGTGAACAACCCGGCCAAACTGACCGGGTTGGCTTGAATAGGAGATGACCTTGTTGTGACAGACAAGGTTATGCCTGTGCTGGTGCCGCTGAGCGCAACATCTGATACAACTCGTCCTTCAACTGCAGGCGCTGTTTCTTCAGTCCTTCCAGCAATTCATCTGATACCGGCACACCGTCGTCTTCCAGGCGGCAAATTCGCTTGTCGATATCCTGATATGCCATAAAAAGACGGGCAAAGTGGGCATCGTGTGCTTTCATTTGGTGGATTTCTGCCTTGAATTCGGGAAATTCCTTGGCCAGATCATGATGCTCAATATGCATAGTGCCTCCAATGTGATCAACCCATTCAATCAGGGGCGCACATGATCCATCACCATGTGCGGGACCTGTCTGATTTGATCATAGAGAGTGGATGGCATACTCACGTTGATATGCATCAAACACTTTGTCGTGTGTAGTGGCCGGTTGCTATAGTGACAGAGCGGCAACCGGTTCTGTATTGGCCTGGCGGTCAACCGAACGGTGCGTAACAACATGCGGTGTAGGTTACAACAAGGGGAGATCAATGCTGAAAATCGATTTGGATCGTCATCACGAGCTGGAGTTGCTTGCCCGTTATTCACTGACATCCCGTCAGCAGGGTTTGAAACTGCGGGCGGATGCGGAGGCGAGCCTGGTGGCGGCCGCTGAGCGGCTTCATCAGAAAGGGTTGATTACCGAGCGGGACGGTGGATATCTGACGGAGGAAGGCTTTCATCTGGCCGAATCGCTTCAAAAAGTATTGGCGGTGCTGGGCGCAAAACATGGACGTTCCGTGGTGTCGCACGAGTTGATCGAGTAACCACCATGTGGGGTGTTGCACGGTTGCTGCTGATTTGGTCGTTGTCCGCCAATGCGGCAACGCCACGGCTGACACTGTGTCATGAAGAATGGGAACCTTATGCCAAGTCGGATAAGGGTGGATCAGTTGGGATTACGATCGAGCTCGTGAGCCAAGCGTTGGCCAATCTGGGGTTCCAGACAAAGTTTACCGAAACATCCTATATCCGCTGTCAGCGGCAGGTCATGAATGGCGAGATGGATGGCATGCTGTTCGTGAATGCAGATGAGTTGCCCGCGTGGCCACATACATCGGTGGCTACTGAGCATTGGATGATTGCTGCCTGGGTCCGTGACAGTTCTTCATTACGCTCGTTCAGCACGCTGGATGTATTCCGTGGCCAGCGGGTAGGCCGTGCTGTGGGTTATGAATGGCCGTCCGTCCTGCGCAGGCAAAAAGGCTGGACGGTAGTGGTGGCGGGTGATGGCCGCCATGTTCTGTATTCGCTTTCCAATGGCCGTGTCGATGTCGTATTTGAAGACACGATTTGGGGAGATCAGGTACAACGACGGGATCGCTTGAATATTCGGGTACTTTTGCCGGCTGTGGTGTCTGAGCCGCAGGTAATGTTGTTTCAGAAAAAACATGCTGCACTGGTGAGGGATCTGGATCGTGAATTGGCCAAGCTACTGACTGACGGTAGTTTTGATCAGGTGTATCGCAAACACACTGGCAAGGATTTCAGAACTTGGCTACAGATTGGGCAGCAACACGGTAACGCGGGTCGATGAATTTGCCATTGTTTCGATCCGCTGCACAACAGGCCGATTCCTGATCGATGGTGCGCCCGCCGGCCCCAGATGGAATGCACTATAAAGAAGCAAGCATGAGTCACCACCTTTGATTGAAGCCGATCATTCGAACCATGACGGTGATTGGGTAGTCAGCATGTGAATAATTGGGAATCAGACTGCAAAGAACGCATCTTCCCCTGATAAGGTAGAAACAATGCGCGCGACCGTGTTTCCCGGCATTCGCCGATTACTTTGGCATCGCTGTCGGGCTGTTGCCGCGCTTGCCCCGTTGATCACTGCCATTACATCGGTCCAAGCCGATACCCTGTTTGACCAGCCTCTCGAACAGTTGCTGGACACTGAAGTAGTGAGCGCCACCCGTTTTGCCCGTGAGATCACCGATGCCGCGTCTGCGTTATCGGTACTGACCGCAGATGACATCCGCAATCACGGTTGGCGTACCCTGGCCGAGATATTGGATCACATGCGTGGCCTGCACATGAATCACACGCTGGAATACCCGTTTCTAGGTGTGCGTGGCATTGGCGGGCCGGGTACATTTGCTGGGCGTGTACTGTTGCTGATCAATGGGGTGCCGACCAACGACAATATTTTTGAACAGATCTATCTTGGTCACGATGCCTTGATCGACGTCGCCATGATCGACCGGATCGAATACGCCCCAGGTGGGGGATCGGCCATGTATGGCCACAATGCATTTCTTGGTGTGGTGAATATCGTCACACGGCCAGGGCGGGATCTGGACGGTGCCGAGCTGGCCGTGATGGGCGGCAGC
Organism: Chitinivorax sp. B; assembly: GCF_005503445.1. Taxonomy (NCBI): domain Bacteria; kingdom Pseudomonadati; phylum Pseudomonadota; class Betaproteobacteria; genus Chitinivorax; species Chitinivorax sp. B. Next base: position 17,521 of record NZ_SCOH01000057.1, read on the forward strand.
AAAGCAGAACGACAGGCCAGACTGAGCCTTGGCAAGCGTTTTGATGAAGGTGGCGAATGGTTGGCGTCGTTGACCGTTCATCGCAACGATGGCATGCCAATGCGGGAAGCGGGCACTTTGCTGGAAGGTAGCAAAGCCAAGTCCCATCAGTTTGCGCTGATCGGGAAATGGCGTGGTTTTGGGGTGCAATGGCTCAGTGCGCGTCGATCGGTGGGGTTTGACAATCGAGGATTTGTCAGCAATACCGCTGACGCTAATGACCTGTTTGCACTGTCTTATGATGTGGAACCGGCTGAAGATTGGCGCAGTTCACTGCGCGCGTATGGTGGCAAATACCGTTACCGATTCACACCATTTGAGCCGTTTTACTACCATGGCGGTTTTGATGGCGCGTGGTGGAGTCTGGACACCCAGACGGCCTATACCGGCATGAAGGGGCATCGTTGGGTGGTGGGGTTGCGCTGGCGGCGTGATCCGCGGATACAGGCTTGGAATGATCCGCCTGACGATAGCATTGCGCCAGCCTATCTTGGCACGACCACGCGAGAGTCATTAGGGATCTCGGTAGAAGATGAGATTGCGCTGGGTGCGGGATGGACGGCTACCCTGGGCCTGCGGGCTGAGCGTCGACTGGGTGCCAACCCTGGGCTGCTGGTGCTGGAACAGGGAGTACCTGTTGACCCTGATCTGAAAGCAGCCCAACCGCAGCGTATGCGTACTTTGTTCAGCCCACGGGTTGCGCTGGTTGGTACTCCTTTACCGGGCTGGACAGTGAAACTCTCACGCGGGATCAGTTCCCGTCTACCCTCGCCTGGGATCGAGCAGTTCGAATTCGATCAGTCAGCGACGGAACGTTTGCGGTCGGATGAAGCCATCACTGAATACCGGTATGGCAGCACCCGCTGGCTGGGTTCGTTATACCACTTTCGTCTGCAACGGCCCTTCAGCACCAGCGGGACAGGGGCCGAACTGATCCATGGGCGAGGGATTGAGCTGGAAGGCGAATACCAGTGGCAAGGCTGGCGCTTGCGGGCCAGCCAGGCATGGCAACGCACCAAGGCCAATACGGAAGACTCGTTGGTTTATTCGCCCCATACCGTCACAAAGCTGATGGCGTCGGTACCGCTTGATGGCGAACGGGTGCGGGGCAGTATCTCGGTACGTCGCACCAGCCCTTACAAGGGTGCTGTGGATGCAGACTTCAATTTTGGCAAGGTCCCGTCTCGTACGATTGTGGATCTGACATTGGTGGCACGAAAACTGTTGGGGCCGCTGAATCTCACCATTGGTTTACGTGATGCACTTGATCGCAAGTATCACGCCATGCGGCCCTATCAACCAGCAGACCAGGATGCACGTGGCACGCGACATGTCTGGATCGAGCTGTCAGGGGTGCTCCGATGAGCGGCCGGCACCTCACGCTGTTGCTGTTTGCATTGGCTGGGCACATTGACTCAGTGTCTGCTGGTACGGACGAGCATGCCCTGAAGGTGGCGTACCTCTACAATTTCATCCAGTTTACCCAATGGCCGGCCATGCCTCCTGATCAGCCGTTTCAGTTGTGTGTGCTTGGCACCACACCGCTGGATGCTGCACTGGATGGACTGGAAGGCAAGCCAGTCTTGAATGGTCTGCGTATCAAGGTGCGCCATGTTGGTGCGAAGGAAGTGGATACCTGCCATGCGCTTTATATCGATGATAGTCAGCGCAAGTTGGCTGATGAGGTATTGGGACGGTTGTCGAATGCACCCGTGCTGACAGTGACTGACTCTGATGGGTTGGCGGATCGCGGATTGATGATCGAGATCCGCAAGCGTGATCTGAAGCTGGGGTTTGAAGTCAATCTTTCACAGGCCAAGCGCGCCAAACTTGGCTTCAGCTCTCGTATGCTCAAGCTGGCCATCTACGTGTCGGAGTCACGTTGAGCGCAATCGATTCGTCCGCGACTCGCCCCATTCACAAGCAGATCACGACCATGGGGTTGTGGTTGACTGGCTGTGCGCTGGCGGCGCTGGCGTTATTGATGATGGCGGCGCAACTGTACGAGTTGCGGCAACGCATCACGGCCGAACTGGTCACCCAGGCCGAAATTGTAGGTGCGAACAGTGCAGCGGCGGTGGCATTTGGCAATTCGCAAGAAGCCGACGAGATTCTCGACTCATTACGGGCGGCGCCACAAATCGTACAGGCCCGTATCGTTCTGCCTGATGGACGTGTGCTTGGGGAATACCGTCATGATATCAACAATGCCGGTTGCCATAGTCTGACAGCCACGACGGAGGCCGGTATCGATCATACTTGGTGTGGCGTGGCCATATATCGTCCGATTACCTTGCATGGCAACCAAGTCGGTATGCTGGCGATGGAGTTGGATCTGGCGACCGCCTACCGTCAGTTGGCCGTCACCCTGGGCTTTGGGGTGGCCGTAGCCAGCCTGGCATTTGGGGTGGCAGTACGGCTCTGGCGTGCGTTGTCAGCGCGATTGGCACAACCCCTGGCCGAGTTGGTGCAAGTGACCCAGCAAGTACGCGAACAACAGGATTTCAGCTTGCGTGCCTATGGCAGTGGCAGTGCCGAAGCCCATGCGCTGGCCGAAAGCTTCAATGCCATGATGGATCAGCTGGAGTTGCGCGATGCCATGTTACATAGTGAATTGGGGCAACGGCGACAAGCAGAACGGCGGCTCAATGATCTGGCGTATATCGACAGTGTGACCGGCCTGCATAACCGCCATTTCTTCATGGAGCGCATTGTCTCCACGGTGGCAGAAGCAGACCATGCTCGGCAATCTTGCGCCTTGCTGTTTATCGATCTGGACGGATTCAAGCAGATCAACGACACCCTTGGCCATGACTGTGGCGATGAATTGTTACGACAGGTGGGTGAGCGGCTGACTACCACGTTGCGTAGCAATGACATGGTCTGCCGCATGGGTGGTGACGAGTTCACCGTCATTCTCAACTCGATCAACAATGCAAAACAGTGTGAAGCCATTGGGAAGAAATTACTGGCCGTCATGAGCGAACCCTATACGCTACATGGCCGTACTGGTCTGGTATCGGCCAGCATTGGTGCATGTCTGTACCCTGAGCTGGCAGATGATGTGACCAACCTGTTACGTCGCGCCGACAGTGCCATGTACGAGGCGAAAAACAGCGGTAAGAATGCGCTGCGCATGTATGAACCCAAGCGCGATGCCATGTTGGGGCGTCGTGAACAACTGGGTCGCGATCTGTTGACGGCGTTGAACCCACCGCAGTTCTGGCTGGCCTACCAGCCCAAGGTACGGCTGGACAGCGGCGACATCATCGGCTTTGAAGCGCTGTTACGATGGCGGCATCCACAACTTGGCGAAATCAGCCCAGTCGAGTTCATCGAACTGGCCGAATCCAGCAACGCCATCGTCTCGATTGGGCAGTGGGTGTTAAGCCAAGCCTGTGATCAACTGCTGGCCTGGCGGCAGTTGGTACCGGATCTGCAGATCAGTGTGAATGTGTCAGCCCGGCAACTGGCAGAAGATGGCAGCGTGTCGCAACTGTGCAAGATCCTGGCTGCCACGGGCCTGCCCGCAGGCACGGTTGAGTTGGAGCTGACTGAAACCCTGATGGTTGATCGCTCCTCATCCATTCTGGCCCGGTTGGCCCAATTGCGCGCAGCGGGTTTCAATCTGGCGATTGATGATTTTGGAACGGGTTATTCGTCACTTGCCTATCTGGACAGCTTCCCCATCACTTGTCTGAAGATCGATCGTGCATTCGTGACCGCCCTGGCCGCACATACTCACGGTATGGCCATTGCCAGCGCCATTGTGGCCATTGGATCGGCTCTGTCGTTGCAAGTGATCGCAGAGGGTATTGAAACACCAGAGCAAGCTCATGCCCTGACCGAACTGGGTTGCCATTTCGGGCAAGGGTATCTGTATGGCAAGCCGTTACCTGCAGAGGCTGCACAGGCCTTGCTTGCTCAATCGAAAGGGGATGCGAATGCAGACTAGACGCGGTACATTGTGGCGGGCATTGCCAATACGCTGTGCTTGATAACGTCTGATGCAATCCTCAATCCACATTCATTTGGGAGGCACGATGGGTATTACCCTATATGCAGGATCCGGTTCACCTTTTGCCTGGCGCGTTTGGTTGGCGCTGGAATTCAAGCAGTTGCCCTACACATTGAAGATGATGAGCTTTTCGGAAGGTGACCTGAAGAAGCCGGAATTCAGGGCGATCAATCCACGTGGCAAGGTGCCTACGCTGGTTGATGGTGACTTCGTATTGTGGGAATCCTCCGCCATTCTTAACTACTTGGATGATGCTTATGGCGGCGCCAAACTATACCCCGGTGATGCTCGCCAACGGGGACTGACAAGACGCCTGCAGGCTGAGGTGAATAACTATTTGGACCTCGCTGTCGAAAAGGTCTTCGACGAACTGATCTGGAAGGAAGGTGATGCGGATCAGGCCATTGTCAAGTCTGGTGTGACGACAATCAGGCAGGAACTGGCCTATTTCGAAAGCCAGTTAAAAGGCGATTTCCTGGTAGGCGAGCTCAGCGCGGCAGATTTTGTGTTGTATTCGATGCTTGCTTACGCTTTGCGTGTCGAGCAGAAGCGTTTGCCTCAACTGGGTGTGGCAGCCAGCGTTGGCCCAAAACTGCAAGCGTGGAAGGCGCGGGTCGAGGCATTGCCGTATTTCGACAAAACCTACCCACCACATTGGCGGGAGGGTTGAGGTGCAGCCGACATCAACTGACATTTTGGTTGCGACCACCCCACAGGATGTGTTGGATTTTTGGTTCGGAACGCCAGACTCCCCGGAATATGGGCAACCACGTACAGCCTGGTTCGTGAAGGATATCGTCTTTGACGAAGCTATCCGTCGCCAATTTGGCCGCTTGCATGAAGAAGTGGCTGCCGGACAGCACGACGATTGGGCCAATACCCCAACAGGTATGCTGGCTCTGTTGATTGTATTGGATCAATTCTCGCGCAATCTTTACCGAAATGATCCACGTGCTTTTGCTTGCGATACGACAGCCTTGGCATGGGCGACACAACTGCTGGCACGTGGCTGGGTAACACAATACCTACCTGTGCAATTGGTATTTTGCTATCTGCCTTTCGAGCATGCCGAGGATTTGGTGGTACAGCAGCAGTCCGTGAAGTTGTTTGCTAAGCTGAGAACAGACAACGCTCATTTCGAAACCTTTTACGACTACGCGGTGCGCCACCATGACGTGATCGCCCGCTTTGGTCGCTTCCCTCACCGGAACCCAGTGCTGGGCCGTGCCAGTACTTCAGACGAGCTGGTGTTTCTCAGCCAACCCGGCTCATCGTTCTAGCCGTTTTTCAGACTTGGGATGAACCGGTTTGTCAGGTCCACTGTTGGTGACTAGCCAGCAGTGGACACGAGGACTTGGCCATGCCTGCATCCATCAATGATGAAACCATCAGTCTGCTGACTGCTCGGATTTACGATACCGTACTGGCGCCCCACATGTGGCCAACGGTACTGCAACAGATCAGTGGCTTGCTGAATGCATTCGGCGGTGGGTTGATTGTGCGTGATCGTCAGGCTGCCTCCAGCCGGCAACTGTTGTGGGCGGCAACCGGCCATAGCGAAGAATGCCAGCAACAGTATGTGGACTACTACCGTTCGCTCGATCCCTTGCCCGAAGTGTTGCAGGGCCGGCAGATTGGCGAGTTTGTTGCTTACGATGCGTTGCATGATGAACGGTACCGACAAAAACGGGCTTTCCAGCATGATTTCCTGATTCCGCATGGTATTCGCTATGTGGCGGCAGCTTGTATCGGTAGCCCGGATGATAGCCAAGGCTTGTTGGGATTTCAGCGTGGGCCGGAACAAGGTGAGTTTGGCGGGCTGGAAATGGCGGTACTCTCCAAGCTGTCGCCCCATATCGTCAAGGCGGTACAGTTGTTATGCCATGTCCAGCAGATGCAAAGCAGCCAGTCTACCGGGTTGCTGGGCGCATCGGCATTGGACATGATGGAGGTGGCCGTATTCGTGGTGGGCGTTTCACGCAATATCGTGTTTGCCAATCTGCTGGGCGAACGGGTGATGTTGTCTGGCCGCATTGGGCGGCAAAAAGCATTTGAAACCGGTCCACGGCTGATATTGCATGATGTCGACGCAGATCAGCGCCTGGAGCGCGCGGTACGCAGGGTTTGCCAGGGCGGAGAAGGGGCGTTTTTACATACGTCACGTCCTGTCGGGGAGCACCGGCAAATTCTGTGTGTGTTGCCATTGCAGGATACCTCGCGTTATGCGTCAAATGGTGCAACACCACTGGCAATGGTGTTGGTCAGTGATCCCCGCAAGACTCGACGGGGTGCGGCCGCGCAATTGCGGGCTCTGTTTGGTTTGACCCCTGCCGAAGCCACATTGGCCCTTGAGTTGGCTGCAGGACGTAGCCTGAATGAGCTGTCGGAAGAAACAGGCCGTAGTGTTGATACCTTGCGCACACAACTGAAGTGTGTTTTCTCCAAAACCGATACCCATCGCCAAAGCGAGCTGGTCAGCCTGTTGTTGCGCTTGCCGCCAGTCCCACAGGCAACACCTCAAAGTGGTCGGGGCATTTGACCATTCATCTATTTTTTTCCTGATCTGATGGCGCATACCCCATTTGGGGCATGTGAATCACCAAACCGGGCGATATCGTGCATGCAACCGTGCGTTCATTCATTCGCATTGGTTTGTATTGCCTTTGCTATCTATCAGGAGAAATTCCATGCGCAAGCTTGCTCTCGTTTCCATGCTGCCGCTGCTATATACGGCACAGGCAGGGTCCACAACCTTGCTTTACAAAAGTTTCGACGATTTGATCAAGGAGGCCGACGGTATTGTCATGGGCCGAATTGGCCGGGTGGAAGCCCGTTATGACAATCGTCGTGATATCTACACTTTGGTGACACTGGATCAGGTGAAAGTACTGGACGGCAACTACGCCCGCCCAATGCTCACCCTGCGGTTGAAAGGTGGGAGAATCAATAATGAAATCATTCACATGGATGGCAGTCCAGAGTTTGAGGCTGGGCAACGGGTAGTACTGTTCGTGAAGAACAATGGCCGTGACCTGGTACCGTTGGTGGGCTGGGGGCAGGGCATGTTCCGTATCGTCGCGGATGCCGCATCACGGCAAGACGTCATCCATGATAGTGACAATAACCCTGTTGTCGCTGTCCAGGCTGGCCATGTTGACAAAGACATGGTGAATGCGCCGGAAGCCAACATTCTGGGGGCTCGCAAGCCGCTAAGCGCGGCTGCACAGATCAGCGCCGGCCGTACCGAGACCGGCGAGATGACCCCGATGACTGCAGCGGCCATGTTGCCAAGACCGGCCATGTCAGTACAGGCCTTCATCGATGCCATCAATCAGTCATCCGCCCGACTGGCCGCCAAGGTTGCCCGCCCGGCGTTGCTCAGTGCCGACACTCGGGAAGCACTCATGGCCAGCGATACCGTAGGTCGTGACGCACCCGCCCCTGCTGGCACGAAAGCACCTCAACAGCTCAACCAGAGCATGACCCCGGTGCTGCCGCAACGCGAGCAACCCGCCCAGTCTGATACCCAGTCGCAATAAGTTGCGACCAGATCATCCCGAATTTGCATTGGAGCATATCGATGAAAACCTTCATCTCCCATCTCACCCCGTTGTCTCGTGCAGTTGCTGCCTGTTTCACCGCCAGTACACTACTGGCACTGTCTGCACCTGGTGCCATGGCAGCTTCCTGGCAGGAATGTAATGGTAACAAGATCCGCTGGAACAATAGCTGGACCAATATGTACATCAGCACCACCTCTTTCCCTGCCGGCAGTGTATGGGATAGTAAGCTGCAAAATGCCATGTGGCACTGGAATAATGTCAAAGGTGCCGGTTTCAATTTCTATGTTGGCCGTGATACAGACGGCACCCACAGCAACAGCAATGGTGTGAACGAAATCTATCTGCATGGCAGCGAAGCAGGCGGTGCACTGGCCGTGACCTTCTCCCGATATCACTGTTACTGGCTGTTTGGCTGGCATTACGGGCGAGACGAGGCAGACATCGCCTTCAACAGCAATCTGGCCTGGTCCACCGGCGCATTCAATTACGCCAACCTTGGTTCCCCCTACAGTTTTGAAGGGGTGTCATTGCACGAACTGGGGCATGCACTGGGCCTGGGACATGAAGACCGGTGGATGTCCAATATGAACTCGTATTACCCCAATAGCGGCCCATTGGGACAGTTCAAGGAATGGGACCCGATCGGGGATGATCGAATTGGCGTTCGGTCACTGTATCCAGATGCGACAGCCGAAACGGATGTCGCCGGCTCGGCCTTCAAACGCACAGGTGCAGGTACATCCGGTTTGGTCAGCAGCCCCTTGTCGGCGGCTCGTGGCTCAACGATCAATATCGAATTTACCTTCTCCAACCTGAGCACTGCCACCAAAACCTTCAATATCGGCTTCTATCTGGGCGGCATTCTGCTGGGCACTAATACAGGCGCTTGGGGCTCGGCGGGCGCAACGGGCACATTCTCTCGTGCACTGACCATACCCGCCTGGGTAGCACCTGGTGTCTACAACTTGAATTTCAAAGTGGACTATGATGGCGCGATGGGTGAGGCCAACGAAGGCAACAATACCCAACCCATGCCACGCAACATCACCATCTATTGAAATATGTCAGCAAAACGCCAACCACCCTGTGGCAGTCGCCATGGGGTGGTTTTTCAATTCGGCTTGATTGCGAAACGAGCTAAATATTTTCTATCAGTCGAATAATTAAATTGAGAACAAACTATAGGTTAAGATTGCAGGCGGTTTGAATTACCGGCAGATTCAATCCACGTCGTTCGAAGTGATGTCAATCAGAAGGTTTGCTTTATTTCACACGTAAAGTGATCCAGGAATTTGTTCATGCTTTCAATTAGGTGGGGCGCGGTGTGAAAAAACTGACATCTACGTAAGTAAATGGCGGTTTTGAGCTGCGCGCGCCCCCATTCAGATGTATGCGATATCGTCGTGAACAGATTCAAGGCGTCACATGCAAATACGGTGTTGTCGACAACGTACCGGAGATGGTGCAATTGCCGGCCAGATTGGCGTTGTTGAGCCCAATCACGGTCTCGCTTTCATTGTCGGTAATCTGTGCTGAAATCTTGCTGGGCCCACATATACCGCCCACCAAAATAACTCTGACATCTACCGAGGCGTTATCGATCGTCAGCTGGCTTATCGAGTCGACGCGCCCAGTCCAAGGGGTGAGCGATGTTGCATTAGCCTTGATGACCCGACACAACGACGAGCCGGAAAATGCCGCACTGGTGATACGCAAATTGCCACCACCATCAACGGTGCCGTTGAAAACGGCGGTGCAACTGATCCCAACACCCGATTTGCTCACCGAAGCGGGCCCAACGGCTGAAAAGGGAATGGCCATACCGCCGGCACCGGGTGGTGTAATGGTGATGCCAAATGCCGGAATGGCCAAGTGGAAACATGGCACAACAATCCACCTGGCAAAGTATAGTGTGATTCTATTCATGTAATTTGCCTTTCTGTAGGGTGTGAATATCAACGATGAATCCGTGGTTGAAAAATCAGACCCTACATTGGCATGGCTCTGCTGCTCACTGTATTGTTGTTTGACTCATTTTTGACTTTTATCAAAATTACTAGTTTCAATATTTCAATTGATTAAATTTAAATCTAGCGATTAATTGATAGTTAAAGCAGCGCTGTACAAAACCAGTTTTCGATAAACTAGCGTCCTAGAGGCACGACCGGACTTGCCAATGGTATGGAATCAAGCGCGGCAGTGTACTTTGCCGGGCAGCCGCATGTCGAAACGCTCGATCAAAACGATGGCCGGCGCGCCGACGCTGCAGTGATGCGCGCTGGTACCTGAGCTCCCTGCCAGTGGACACCAAGCAGGTTGCCCAGGCAGTTCGCCGCCACTGGGGTATCGAGAATGAACTGCACTGGGTGCTAGACGTGGTCTTCCGCGAGGGTGAACTGTGTGTGACCGGAGCGGATGATGTGGTGCAGCTGACGCTATTCACCCGGGCGGTACAGAGTGTGATCCGGCAACATACCAAGCGTAAGGATAGTGTGGCTGGCAAACGCCAGCGGGCGGCATGAGGTCCGCGCTTTTGGACAGAACTTTTATTTGCTTAAACAAGGGTTAAAGTTCGATTCCGCCCTGGCACTGATGTCAGACCATTGCATGGTCATGCTATGCTGCCCAATCGGCCGGATTTGTAAATATGCATCTATTCCAATAATCATATTGATTTGACAGGTTATTCAGCCATTCGCAACAATGCCGACCAGCGTCAGTCCTTTAATAAACAAGCTTGACT